>NZ_JBHWIR010000005.1:21051-63386 GCF_042731835.1 Kitasatospora sp. NPDC059817
CCTGCCCCACGCCCGTTTCGGCGCCCCGGCGCCCCCCCGGGTACCGCGCCCCGGGCCCGCGCGGGGGGCCGGAAACCCCGGCCGGGCGAAGCGCGTCCCCGCCGCGCGCGCCCGGGACTCGGCGATCTGCGCGTACGCGGCCTCCCGGTCCGCCCAGTGCGAGCCCTCGACCGACTTGCCGCGCTCCAGGTCCTTGTAGACCTGGAAGAAGTGGGTGATCTCCAGCAGGTCGAACTCGCGCAGGTCGCCGATGTCCCGCAGGTCGCCGTAGCGCGGGTCGTGGGCGGGGACGCACAGCACCTTCTGGTCCGGCCCGCGTTCGTCCCGCATCACCCACATGCCGACCGCCCGGCAGGTGATCACGCACCCCGGCACGGCCGGCTCGCCGCCGAGAACCAGCGCGTCCAGCGGCTCCGCGTCGCCGCCGAGGGTGCCCTCGACGTAGCCGTAGTCCACGGGGTAGCGGGTGGCGGTGAACAGGGTGCGGTCGAGGCGGATCCGGCCCGCCGCGAAGTCCATCACGTACTTGTTCCGCGACCCCTGCGGGGTCTCGATCAACACCTCGAACTCCACCGCGGCCTCCTCCTCTGCGCCTGGGGAGATTGTCCGCCGTCCCGGCCGTCCGGGCACCCTCCGCAAACGCCCTCCGCGGCCCGGCGGGGTCCGTTAGCATCCGGATCATGGGGAGTTGGCGTGTCACCGTCCAGAACCACCACCGGCGCAGCGGCGGGCGGCCCCAGGGGCGCCCGGAGGGGCCGCTGGCCCGCCGCGGCGACCTGGCGCTGTACGGCCGGAACGGCGAGATCAGCTGTGTCGACGCCGAAGGCCTGGTCCGCTGGCGCCGCCCCTGCGCGGGGCGCCCGAACGCGGCCCACCTCTCCGGCGGCCGGGCGCTGGTCACCACCGACTCCTTCGAGTACACCGCCTGGGGCCACCTCGGCCCGGCCCTGCTGCTGGACCTCGACGACGGCGCCCTGGTCGCCGAACTGCGCGGCGAGCGCGGCACGGCCCTGGGCGACGGCCGCTTCGTGCTCGGCCTGGAGGGCTACGGCACCTTCGACACCTGGGCCTACGACCGGGACGCCACCCTGGTCGACTCCTGGCGCAGCTACGGCCACTACGTGGTCGGCGACGGCCTGCGCGTCGTCGAGACCGACCGCCGCCGCCCGACCGGGAGCCGGGTGGTGCGGCTGCTGCCCGGCGGGGGGATCGAGAGCGGCCCGCTGCTCGCCGACCCGCAGGCCCCCGCGCCGGTGGTGCTGGCCGACGGCACCGTCCTGGTACTGGACGCGGGGGTGCTGCGCGCCGTCGGGCGCGACCTCGACGCCACCGTGCTCGCCGAGTTGCTCCCGCTGTCCGGCGACGACCTGCACCGGTTCACCGGCACGCTGCGCCGCACGGCCGACGGCCTGGCCGTGACGCTCGTGGAGCGCCACCCGACCCGGATGGGCGGCTACACCACCCACCGCTGGACCCTCGGGCTGGAGTCGCCGAACTAGCGCGCCGGGCTGGTCCCCGGGCCCCCGGCGTTCCTCGGCGGCCACTCTCCGCGACCGCTCCCACGGAGCAGCACCGGGCGCGCGGCCGCTCCGGCGGCGGTAGGACGGACACAGACGTGCCCGGGAGGAGAGACCGTGAAGATCGTCGTCGACCTCAACCGCTGCCAGGGCTACGCGCAGTGCGCGTTCCTCGCTCCCCGAGTGTTCGAGCTGCACGGGGAGGAGGCCCTGCTCTACACCCCGCAGGCCCCCGAGGACCAGCGTGACCGCGTCCGGCGGGCCGTCGCGGCCTGCCCGGTGCAGGCCATCCTGGTCGAGGAGGAGGACCGGTCCGATGTCCGATGACCTCAAGAACGGCCGGATCGTCATCGTCGGCGCCTCGCTGGCCGGTCTGCGCGCCGCCGAGACGCTACGGGACGAGGGCTTCGCCGGGCAGCTGACCGTGGTCGGCGAGGAACGCCTCCCCCCGTACGACCGGCCGCCCCTGTCCAAGCAGGTGCTGCTCGGGCGGGTGCGCGCCGAGGAGACCGCGCTGCCCCGGCGCCGCGAGGTGGACGCGCAGTGGAAGCTCGGCGTCCGCGCCACCGGTGTGGACGGGGACGGCAAGCAGGTCCTGCTCGCGAACGGCGAGCAGCTGCCCTACGACCGGCTGCTGATCGCCACCGGCACCCGGGCCAGGCCCTGGCCGAAGGCCGAGCAGGCCGCACTCGACGGGGTGTTCACCCTGCGCACCGCCGAGGACGCGGCCGGCCTGGCCGAGCGGCTGGACGCCGGCCCGAAGCGGGTGCTGGTGATCGGCGCCGGGTTCACCGGCTCCGAGATCGCCTCCGCCTGCCGGGAGCGCGGCCTGGCGGTGACCGTCGCCGAGCGCGGCCCCGCCCCGCTGGTCGGGGCCCTCGGCGGGGCCTTCGGTGCCCTCGCGGCCAAGGTCCAGCTCGCCCACGGGGTCGACCTGCGCTGCGGGGTGACCGTCTCGGCGCTGACCGGCCGCGCCGGCCGGCTCACCGGCGCCGAGCTCTCCGACGGCAGCCGGATCGAGGCGGACATCGCCGTGGTCGCCCTGGGCGCCGTCCGCAACACCGAATGGCTGGCCGAGTCGGGTCTCGCCGCCGGTCCGCGCGGGGTGGCCTGCGACGCGGGCTGCCGCGCCTTCAACATGTACGGGATCGTCACCGACGACGTCTTCGTCGCGGGCGACGTCGCCCGCTTCCCGCACCCCCTCTTCGAGTACCAGCTGCTCTCCCTCGAACACTGGGGCAACGCGGTCGCGCAGGCCGAGGTGGCGGCGCACAACATGGTCAGCCCGGGGCCGCAACGGCGGCCGCACCTGAGCGTGCCGTCCTTCTGGTCCAGCCAGTTCGGGCTCAACATCAAGTCCGTCGGCGTGCCCACCTTCTCCGACCACGTGGTCCTCGCCCAGGGCTCGGTCGAGGAGCGCCGGCTCGTCGCGGTCTACGGGTACCGGGGCCGGATCACGGCCGCCGTCAGCGTGAACCGGGCCAAGTGGCTGGAGCACTACCAGCGGCTGATCGAGGCCGCCGCGCCGTTCCCGCCCGACTGGGACGGCGTCGAGCCGCCCGCCTCCCGCATCCCGGTCCCCTCCGACGTGCCCGACCCGAAGGTGCTCTCGCACGGCCCGACCGTCGCCCTCACCGGCCACCTGCCCGACCGGCGGCTGACCCTGCGGCGCTGGGGCGGCTGAGCCCACCCGCCACCGCTCGACGGGCGCACGCCCACCGGGCCCCGCCGCCCGTCGAGGACCACCACCGCCGCCACCCCCCGAGGAGCCACCGCGCATGGCCGCCGCCGACACCCTGTTCCGCCGGATCACCGACTACGCCAACCGCGCCGACCCCTACCCCCTGTACGCCGAGCTCCGCGACCACGGCGTGGCCCGCCAGGACGACGGCAGCTACCTGGTCGGCACCTACCACGAGGTCGCCGCGCTGCTGCACGACCCGAGGATCAGCTCGGACCGCCGCAACCGCACCGTCCCGGACGAGCTGCAGGGCAGCGTCCCGGTCGCCTTCATCGGCCGGGACGACCCCGAGCACGAACGGCTGCGCACCATCGCCATGCGGCCCTTCGGCCCGCCCCACGCGCCCGACCGGGTCGACGCCATGCACGACGAGATCGCGCGGATCACCGGGGAACTGGTCGACGGCCTCCGGGGCCGCGACCGGATCGACCTGGTCGAGGACTTCGCCTACCCGCTGCCGGTCACCGTCATCTGCCGGCTGCTCGGCGTGCCGCGCGAGGACGAGCCGCGGTTCCACGCCTGGTCCGAGACGCTGATCGCGGGCTTCGACCCCACTCCCGACAGCGATCCGTCCGAGCGCCAGCAGGCGGCCACGCAGGCCCGGATGGAGATGGGGCTGTACCTCGGCGAGCTCGCCGAGAGCCGCCGGGGCAAGCCGTCCGACGACCTGCTCTCCGCCTTCGTCAACGACCCCGGCCCGTCGGGCGGCTTCACCCAGACGGAACTGATGGCCACCGCGGTCCTGCTGCTCATCGCCGGGCACGAGACGACCGTCAACCTGATCACCAACGGCGCGCTCACCCTGCTGCGCCACCCCGAGAGACTGGAACTGCTGCGCGACAAGCCGGAGTTGATGCCGCGCGCGGTGGAGGAGCTGCTGCGCTACGAACCCCCGGTCCAGCTGTTGCCGCAGCGCACCGCGCTCACCGACATCGAGGTCGCCGGGGTCACCATCGCCAAGGGCGCGCCGCTGATCCTGGTGCTCGCCGCCGCCAACCGGGACCCTCTCCGGTTCCACGAGCCCGACCGCTTCGACCCGACCCGCCCGGACAACCAGCACCTCGGCTTCGGCAGCGGCGTGCACAGCTGCTTCGGCGCACCGCTCGCCAGGGTCGAGGCGCAGCTCGCGCTCACCGCGCTCATCCACCGCCTGGACGGCCCCCGGCTGCTCCAGGACCCGCCCGAGTACCGGCGCAGCCCCGTCCTGCGCGGGCCCCGGCACCTGCCGCTCGCGCTCTCCGGGGTCAGGGACTGAGCAGCCCGGGCCCGGGAGGCGGCGTCGGCCTCCCGGGCCCGGGCGCGTTCGGCGACGGCCGGACAGGGCCTACGGGGTGCTGCGCACCACCGGCAGCTCCAGGAAGGACGGGTCGGCTCCGCCGTGCCCGATCCGGTAGCTCGCCCGGCCGTCGGCCGGGAGCAGCTGGAAGGAGTCCGGGTTGGCGGCGGCGACGGTGAGCCGGATCCGCTCGCCGGCCCGGAAGAGCACCGCGACGGGTTGCAGGTCGATGGTGACCTGCCGGGCCCGGCCCTGCGGGAAGGGCGCCGCGTCGGTGGCCGCGTAGCTGCGGGGCGTGCGCAGCCGGCGCCAGTCGGGGTTGTCGTCCCGGTCGGCCACGGCCCGGTCGGCGAGGGCGAGTTGGCCCTCGGTCAGGTAGGTGACCCGGCCGTCGGGGGCGACGTCCTCCAGGTAGACGTGCAGGGCGCCCTGGGCGGTGCCGTCGAGGCCGGTGACGTCGAGCGTGACGCGGCCGTTGCCGGTCACCCGGGTGTCGCCGGTCAGCGGCGGGGTGGTGTAGCTGAGGAGTTTGGCGTCCACGGCGGCCCGGTCGGGGTAACTGACCTGGTTGCCGGTGAGGTTGGTGTTCCAGCGGTCCAGTGGGCCGGTGCCGGCGGTGGGGTCGAGGCGCAGCAGGTCGGCGCCGGGGCGGTCGTCCGGCTCGGGCCGCCGGCGGCTGAGCGTGGTGTCCTCGCCGAGGTAGAGCCGCTGCGGGCGGGTGCCGGGCAGCGGCCAGCGGGTGGTGGTGCGCCAGACGCCCTCGTTGAAGGTGTAGTAGTGCAGTTGCCGGGTGCCGTCGGGGCGGCCGTCGGCCCGTACGTAGCGGTCGAAGAAGTCGAACGTCCGCTGGGCGATCTGGGCGCGTTCCTGGTCGGTGAGGTGGCGGGCGGGTTGGAAGGGGTCGGCGAGGTAGCCCTGGCCGTGGCTCCACGGGCCGATCCAGGCGTCCTGGGTGTTGGAGAGGCCGGTGAACTGGGAGAGCACGCCGTTGGCGGTGCCCGCGTCGAGCCAGCCGGCGTCGGTGAGCACGGGGACGCCGCCGGCCTCGACGGCGTCGGCCTTCTCGCCGACGCTGCCGACCGTCCAGCTCTTCGGGCCGTCCTGGTAGTCGCGGTAGACGCCGGCCTCGGCCATGTCGACCAGGTTGGCGTTGCCCGCGTGCTCGGCGCGCGCGGCGGCCAGCAGGGCCGGTCCGTCCGGGCCGTCGACCGGCCGGGGCACGGCGCCGGTCAGGCCGGTGGCCGCGCAGACCTGCCGGGTCTGCTCGTCGGTGTCGCAGGTGGTGCCGCCGGCCTGGTCGAGGATGCGCAGCAGCAGCGCGTACGGGGCGATCCGGGGCTCGATGAGCAGGCCGCCGGGGCGTACCAGGTCCTCGTACGGGTCGAAGTCGTAGGAGATCGGGGCGGCGGCAGTGATGTGGTGGTTGCCGAGGGCGGTGGCGAGCATCGCGGTGTCGCCGCCGTAGGAGACGCCGGTGGTGCCGACCCGGCCGTTGGACCAGGGCTGGGCGGCGATCCAGTCGCTGAGCGGGCCGCTGTCGGCGACGGTGTCGGCGCCGAGTTCGGAGCTCAGGGTGCCGAAGGAGGCGCCGGTGCCGCGCAGGTCGGCGACCACGTAGGCGTAGCCGTGGGCGTTCCAGCCGTCGGCGTCGCTGCTGCGGCCGCCGTTGCCAGGTGCGCCGGGGTAGACCCGGGCCCGCCAGTAGCGCTGGGTGACCAGGACGGTGGGCAGGTTCGCGCCGGCCGTGGTGCCCTCGGGCAGCCAGACGTCGACGGCGAGGCGGACGCCGTCGGGCATCGTGACGTAGCGCGACTGGAGGTGCGGCTCGGCGGCCGGGGCGGCCGCGGCGGGCGCCACCGAGAGTCCGAGCACGGCCGTGGCCGCGACGAGCGCCGCCAGCGGGCGGCGCAGGATCCCCCCTGCCCGGCTCACCGGGAGGTCGCCTTCCAGGGGCCTTCCTCGGGCCTGGCCTCGGTGTCGGTGCCGGGCCAGGGCGGCATGGTGACGGCGGCGATCCGCAGCGGCCGGTCGGCGTCCTCGTCGGCCCGGAACTGGAACGCCGTGCCGAGCGGGATCGAGGCCGCCGTCCCGGGCACGAGCCGGACGGTCTCCTCCCGCCCGCCCTGGCGGCGCCACAGCTCCCCGGCGCCCTCGACGACCTGCCACAGCTCCTGCACGGTGGCGTGCGACACCGCGTGCGACACCTGCCCGGGGGCGAGCTCGAACACCGCGAGGCTCCCCTGTCCGTCCAGGACCAGCAGCGGGAACACCGCGGCCCCGTCCGGTGCGCGCACCACCTCGACGTCATCGACGTCCGTTGTCTGGAACGGTTGTTGCACTGGCTGACTGCTCATCCGACCCGGCCTCTCTCGCGTCACGGAGTACCTTGGTCTCGTCCCCCACCGCCGATGAGAACACGCCTCTGCGCCCGGCCGCCACCCTGAGATGTCCCGTAGTTCGACGCGCCGGCCTCGCGCCGCTCTCGCACCGGCCTCGGGCCGGTCTCAGCCCCCGGCGGGTGTGCCGAACTCGCGCAGGGCGTCGGTGACGATCGCGTCCAGTCGGGCGTGGTGGGCGCCGCGCCAGTAGGCCTGGCCGCAGTCGACGCACTGGGCGAAGACGTCGTAGGAGCGCTCGGTGCCGTCCCGCAGCTGCTCGCGCACCGAGGTCTTGTCGGCCTCGCGCAGCGTGCCGTTGCAGGTGGTGCAGCGGCTCCACGGATCGAGCGGGGGCGCGAAGCGGGAGAGCACGTCGCGCAGCTGCTCGTTGGGGCGGTGGCTGTAGACGTAGGCGCCGGCCCACAGTTCGCGGCGGCGCAGCAGCCCCCGGTCGCGCGAGAGCAGGACGCGCTGCTCGGCGGCGGAGCGGGCGGCGAGCGCGGCGTCGCCGATGTCCGGGTTCTCGTAGGCGGCGTCGACGCCGAGCAGGCGCAGCCGGCGGGTGAGGGTGCCGAGGTGGACGTCCAGCAGGAAGCGCGGCGGGGTGGGCGAGGGCTGCGGCCGGTCCACGGCCCGGACGGTGACGTGTTCCTCGTCGAGCGGCACGTACGACCCGGGCACCGGCCGGCCGTCCACCAGCAGGGTGCCGACCTCGGTGAGCGGGACGCCCAGGGACTCGACGACGTGGCCGAGCGTCGAGGTGCCGTCGGTGCGCAGCGCCGAGCGGCCGGCCCGCCGGGGCCCGGAGACGAAGAGGTGCAGCTCGGGGGCGAAGTCGAGCCAGATCTGGGGTCGGTCCACGCGGCCAGCATGCCAGCGGGCGGCGGCCCGGGCCACCGGTTTCCGGTCAGCCGTCGGAGCATTCTCGGGCGGGCTCGCGGTGGGGGCGGCGGGCGACTGGGGCGGGGCCTGGTGGGCGGGGCGGCGAGGAGGGCGCCGGGGCGGCGGGGAAGGCCGGTGAGAAGGGCACCCGGCCGGCGCGGGCGGCCGCTACGGGACCGCGACGGCGGAGGCGACCGGTGTCGGGCGGCCCCGGTCGCGGTCCCGCTCGGCCCAGCGGACGACCGGCCCCATCGCGTACCCGGCCGCCAGGAAGAGGCCGCCCAGGACGAGCCAGCCCGCGAGCCCGCCGTCCAGCAGCAGGGTGGTCAGCAGCAGCGGCCCGAGGGTGCGGGCGACGGCCACGCCGGTGCCGAAGAAGCCCTGGTACTGGCCGATCCGCTCGGGCGGGGCGAGGTCGAAGCTGATCTGCCAGGAGCCCGCCGACTGCCGCATCTCGCCGATCACCTGGAGGACGGAGGCCGCCACCAGCAGCGCGGCGACCGCCCACACCGGGACGTCCAGGGCCGACAGGCCGAACACCGCGCAGGAGGCGAGCAGCACCACCCCGGCCGAGCGGACGGCCCGCGCGGCCGAGTCCAGGCCGGTGACGCCGCGTGCCGCCCGGACCTGGAAGCCCAGCACGGCCAGGGTGTTGAGGACGAACAGGGCCGAGCCGAGCCAGCTGATCCCGGGCGCCCGGTCGGCGATCCAGAGCGGGATGACCAGGCTGAGCAGCGGCATCCGCAGCAGCAGCACGGTGTTGACCAGCGCGACGGCGGCGTACCGGCGGTCGCGTAGGACGGCCAGCCGGGGCCCGGCGGCCGACCGGGCCGGGGCGGGCGGGGCTTCGGGCAGCCGCAGCAGGATCAGCGCACCGGCCAGGAAGCCGAGCGCCGTCACCACGAAGGCGCAGAGGAACGCGGCCCGGGTGCCGACGGTGAGCGCGATGCCGCCGATGGCGGCGCCGACGGCCAGCCCCCCGTTGAGGGTCGACTGGAGGTGGGCGAGCAGCCCGGTGCGCTGGGCGGGCGGCACCAGGGTGGCGACCAGCGCCTGCCGGGCGGCGGTGAGCCCGGACTGCGTCGTGGCGTAGAGGCAGACCGCGACCAGGAACGGCCCGTAGGAGCGGATCACCAGGAAGGCGGCGACCACCACCGCCGTGGCCAGGGCGAGCGCCACGGCCGTCCGGCGCGGGCCGCGGCGGTCGGCGAGGGCGCCGAGCGGGACGCCCGCCAGCGAGCCGAGCGCCCAGGCCACGGCGAGGCCGGCGCCGAGGGCGGTCGCCGACATGCCGACGATGTGGGTGAAGTAGAGCGTGGAGCAGGTGTAGTAGGCGCCGTCGCCGACGGCGCTGGCCAACTGGGCCGCGGCGATGGTCCGTTGGGGCCCTGCGGGCGGGATGAGGGCGGGCGCCGGGGCGCTGCTGGTCGACACGGGTCTCCTGGCTGGGGGCGGCGCGCGCGCCGGGTGTTCGCAACGGTTCGCGGCCCAGCCTAGGCAGGAGGCGGACCGGCGGTAAGGTCCAGTGATCACGGAACTCCTTGGTCCACTTCCGGGCCCCACCGCACCGGCGGGCGAGCCCTGAACCCCCGTACGACGGCGGCGAATCGCTCCTCCCGCGGGCCCGGAACCGGCCCCGGCCGTACCGCCGCCGCCCCCTCCGTACCCGCTCCGAATCCGCCTCGCCCAGCGGCCTTCGGGCATCACCGACCCCGCCGAAGGGCCAAGTTTTGCCGTATTGACCGGTCAGTAACGCCCTCCTATGCTCAACGGCATTCGCGATCCGGCACCGGGCCCGGCGCCGCCGTGCCCGCCCGATCCGCCGCCGTCATCGGCTCGAAGGGCTCTTCCCATCAGCACCTCCATCGCCCGCTCGGACGACACCGGCCACCCGGGCACCGCACGGGACGACGCCGGCACCCGCCGCCGCCGGTTCCTCACCTACCTGCTGGCCGCCCCGACCCTCACCGTCGGCGCCCGGCTCGGCCTCGACGCCGCCGCGCCCGCCACCGCGCGGGCCGCCGTCCGCGCCGCCGCGGCCGCCCAGGACGCCGCCGCCCCCTCGCAGCTGATCGGCCTGCCCGGCATCCCTGACATCCTCGACCTCGGCGACGCGCTGATCGTCGCTGGCCTGCCGACCTCGCACCTGCTCGTCCTGGAACTCACCGCCGCCGGGCGCGCCGTACTGCACCTGCCCCGGCTGGAGGTCGGCCAGGGCCTCACCACGGCCATCGCGATGCTCGTCGCCGAGGAACTCGACGCCCGGATCGGCGACGTGGACGTGCCGCTCTCCGACGGCCGCCCCGAACTGCTCTTCAACCAGCTGACCGGCGCCTCCAACTCGGTGCGCTCGCTGTACGACCCGGTGCGCGCCGCGGCCGCCGCCGCCCGCGCCCGGCTGGTGACCGCCGCAGCGCGGCGCTGGAACGTTCCGGCAGACACCCTGCGCACCGCCGACTCCGCCGTCCTCGCCCCCGACGGCCGCCGCGCCGGCTACGGCGACCTCGCCGCCGAGGCCGCCGCCGTCGCCCTCCCCGCCGTGTCCAGCTCCCCCAAGAGCGCCGACCAGTTGCGCCTGGTCGGCCGGCCCACCGGCCGGATCGACGCCCGCGACATCGTCACCGGCCGCGCCAAGTACGCCGGGGACCTCGCGATCCCGGGCGCCGTCCCCACCGTGGTCGCCCGCCCGACCACCATCAACGGCACGCTCAGGACCCTGGACGCCTCCGCCGCCCGCGCCATGCCCGGCGTGCTCGGCGTGGTCCGGATCCCCAGCGGCGTCGCCGTCCTCGCCGAGACCTTCGACCAGGCGCTCAAGGCCCGCGACGCGCTGCGCACCTCCTGGAACCCGGGCCCGGTCGCCAACCTGTCCACCTCCGACATCCGCGGCCAACTGCGCGCCGCCCACGCGCCGTTCCTCATCCCCCCGCTGCTCACCCAGTACGTGGACGGCGAATTCGACTTCGCCTTCGTCAACCACGCGCCGATGGAGGTGCTGACCGCCGTCGCCGACGTGCGGCCGAACCGGGCCGAGCTGTGGTTCGCCGCGCAGGCGCCGATCGTCGCCCAGCAGGCCATCGCCGCCGAACTCGGCCTCCCGCAGAACGCCGTGACCGTCCACGTGGTGCGCGGCGGCGGCTCGTTCGGCCGGCGCCTGTTCTTCGACGCCGCCCTGGAGGCCGCCCAGATCTCCAAGGCCGCGGGCCGACCGGTCAAACTCATGTGGACGCGCAACGACGACATGCGCCACGGCCGGATGCGCCCGGCCAGCCACCACCGGATCCGGGCCACCTACGCGCTCGGCCAGGTGCTCAGCTACGAGCACCGCGCCGCCACCGTCAAGACCGACTTCCGGCACGGCCTCGGCGAGATGCTCACCGCCGCCGGCTTCAACCTCTCGCTCGCCGGGCTCAGCCTCGCCCAGGTCTTCTTCCTGCTCAGCGAGAAGAACCCGTACAACGTCGGCATCCCCACCCAGCTGCTCGCCGAAGTGCCGCTGGACATGCACACCGGCAGCTGGCGGTCGGTCTACTCCGGCACCGTCCGGGTCGCCGACGAGATCATGATGGACGAACTCGCCCGCCGGATGGGCCAGGACGCCGTCGCGTTCCGCCGCGCCCGACTGCGCAGCGCCGCCGGCCGGGCCGTCCTCGACACCGTCGCCAAGGCCGGCGACTGGGGCCGCCCGATGCCCCCCGGCCACGCCCAGGGCATCGGCTACCACGACGAGAACAGCGGGTGCGCCGCCTACCTCGTCGAGCTGGACGCCACCGACCCGGCCGACCCCAGGGTCACCAAGGCCGTGATCGCCGCCGACGTCGGCCGGGTCATCAACCCCCGGGGCCTGGAGGCCCAACTGACCGGCGCCCTGATCGACGGCATCTCGGTCATCCTGCAAGCCGGCAACCACATCGACAACGGGGCCGTGCGCGAGGGCAGTTACGCCGACTTCCGGTACGCCCGGCAGCGGCACACCCCGCCGGCCGTCGAGATCCACCTCATGCCGCCGAGCGGAGCCCCCGGCGGCGCCGGCGAGTTGGGCGTCCCGGCGGCCTCCGCCGCGGTCGCCAACGCCTACGCGCGCGCGACCGGCACCAGCCCGCGCTCCTTCCCGATCAACTTCTGACTCCCCCAGCCAAGGAACCCCACCACCCCATGCCCACCCACACCTTCGTCCTCAACGGGCACCCCGTCACCGTCGAGGCCCCGGACGACATGCCGCTGCTCTGGGTGCTGCGCGACAAGCTCGGCGTCACCGGCCCCAAGTACGGCTGCGGGGTGGGCGTCTGCCGCGCCTGCACCAGCCACCTGGACGGCGAGGAGTTCCAGCCCTGCACCCGCTCCGTCAAGGACTGCGAGGGCCACCGCGTCACCACCATCGAAGGCCTGGCCGACGGCGACACCCTGCACCCCGTCCAGGAGGCCTGGCTCGGCTGCGACGTCGCCCAGTGCGGCTTCTGCCAGCCGGGCCAGATCATGACCGCCGTCGCCCTGCTGCGCCGCACCCCGAACCCGACCGACGCGGACATCGACCAGATCCAGAACATCTGCCGCTGCGGCAGCTACCCGCGCATCCGCGAGGCCATCAAGCAGGCGGCGGCCCGGCAGTCCTCCGGCTGACGGCACGCCACCCCGCCCGGGGCACGGGCGGGGTGGACGGGGTCAGCGGGTCGTCAGCACTCCCGCAGGCCGTTGTGGAAGTACCAGTTGCCGTCGGCGTACGCGCCGTAGACGTAGGACGTCGGGATGAAGTTGCCGTTCGTGCCGGCCACCTGGTACCAGACGTTGCCCTGGTTGTTGATGTCCTCGCCCCTGGTCCAGCACTGGATGTAGATCTCGTCCGACGACCACGAGTACGACCCCAGGTCGCCGACGGTCTTGGACGCCCAGGAGTACTGCTGCGAGTAGACGCCCACGCCGTGGCCGCTCGCGTGGTAGCGGAGCTGGTACCAGCCGTCGGCGAACGCGCTGCCCGCCGAGACGCCCACCGCGCCGGCGGCCACCGCCACCACGGCCGCCGCGGTCGCACCACGGCGGCCGATCTTCTTGAGGATGCCCTTGGTCATCTCAATTCCCCTTTTCGGTCGGACCGTTGCGCCGCCCCAATGGCTGCGGCGACTGGGACAGCTGACCCGACATCCCACCGTGTTCGGTACCGCCTGACGGAAACTGACAACAGCTGACACCGGCCGCCGCCCGCGCCGAACACCCCGTCCACCCAACCGGAGTCCGTCGATCACGTAACGCCGCGGTCACGCGTCACTATGATCCGTACGCGACAAGCAACACCGGTCGCCGCTGGATCTGACATCTGACAACAGGGGGACGCCATGGCGGAGCAGGAGTCGCAACCCGCGGAGAGAGACCCGGCGCCGAGCGCGGTCGAGGCCCTCGCCGCCGAGCTGCGCCGGTTGCGCCTGGAGGCGGGCCAGCCCTCGTTCCGCACGATGGCGAAGACCGCCGGCTCCATCTCCCACACCACGCTCTACGAGGCGGCCTCCGGCTCGCGCCTCCCGTCCTGGACCACGACCAGGGCCTACGTCCGGGCCTGCGGCGGCGACGAGGCCGAGTGGCACCGCCGGTGGACCTCCGCCGCCGACGCGGGGTCGGCCCCACCAGCCCTACCGGCCCCGTCTGCCCCACCGGTCGAGCCCTCGGGACCGCCGGTCGCCGCGAACACCACGGCCGACACCACCGCCGACACCACGACCGTCACCAGGGCCGACAGCACGGCTGCCTCCGCCGCCGCCGAGCCCCCGGCCGGACCGGGCCGGGGCCGCCGCCGGATCTGGACCCACGCGTTCTGCCTGCTCCTCGGCGTGGCGCTCGGCGTCGGCAGCACGCTCGCCGTGGTCGGCTTCCGCACGCCGGACGCCCCACCCCCGTCCGCGCACGGCTGCCCGTCCGGGGACACCGAGTCCGCACCCGCCGCGGCGGCCGCCCGCCCCGCGCCGGGCCCGCGGCCGGCGGCGGCGCGCACGGCCGCCGACGACAGCGCACCGTCCTGGGCCTCCCGGGTCGCCTTCGACCAGCAGGCCGTCTCCAGTACCGAGGTCGTCCTTCCGGTGCTCTCCCCCGTCACCCCGGGTGACGCCCTGGTGGTCACGATGATGCTGACCAGCACCTGTCCCGGGGCGGTCACGGTCACCGACAGCCGGGGCGACCGCTTCCGGATCGTCGGGGACGTCACCGACTCGCTCCGGCACCGGGTGCTGCTCCTCGCGGCCTTCGGGGCGGCCGCGCTGACCGCGGAGGACTCGATCCGCGTCGCCCACCCGCGGGCGAGCAAGTACCACGTCGCCGTCGACGAGTTCCGCGGCGTCTCCGCCGTCCGGGCCGTCGGCCGCGCCTCCGGTGACGCCGGCGGGACGACCTTCTCCACCGCGGCCAACGCCGCCGCCTGCGCGCCGGGCGACCTCCTGGTGAGCACGGTCGGCAGCAACAGCGGCAGCGCCCCCGAATTCGGCACCAGCTGGACCAGCCTGCCCGCTCTGCGGCTCTCCTCCTACCGCCTCACCACCGCCCACCGGATCGCGACGGATCCGGACCACTGCGCCGCCACCGGCCAGACCACCTCGCAGTGGGGCGCCGTCCTCGCCGTCCTGCGCTGAGCGTCCACACCGCTCCACCACCCCTGGCTCGACCGGTCCAGACCATTTAGGCTGACCGCACCTCAACCACCCTGCCACCGAGGGATACTGGATGATCAGGCGCCGTTCACTGCTGGCACTCGCGGGCCTGGGCGGCGCCGCAGCCCTGCTGCCCGCCGGGCCCGCCCAGGCAGCTCAGGCCGCCCGGCCGCGCACCATCGACCTGCCCGCCCCCACCACCGGCCGCCCGGTCGGCACGACCACCCTGCACCTGGTCGACCACGACCGCCCGGACCCGTTCGTGCCCGCCGCCGGCCCGCGCGAGTTGATGGTGCAGCTCTGGTACCCGGCCCGCGCCACCGCCGGCCGCCCCCGCGCGCCGTACACCACACCCCGGGTCGCCGCCGCCGTCGATCAGCGCCTGCCGCTGGATCCGGGCACCATCGCGGCCGTCCGCCCCACCGCCCGCGCCGACGCACCCGCGCTCCCCGGCCCGCTCCCCCTGCTGCTGCTCGGCCACGGCCGCACCGGCCTGCGCAGCAACTGCACGGCGCTGGCCGAGGAGTTGGCCGCCCACGGCTACCTCGTCGCGTCGGTCGACCACACCTACGACGCCCTCGCCGTCGAGTTCCCGGACGGCCGGCTGGTGCGCACCGTGCTGGAGGACGAGCCGGCCGACTGGGAGGCCGCCGAGCGCCGCGAGATCGCCGCCCGGGTCGCCGACCTCCGCTTCGTCACGACCGAACTGACCGAGCACCAGGACCGTTTCCACGTCGACGGCGGCCGGATCGGCGCGCTCGGCCACTCGATGGGCGGCTCGGCGGCCGCCGAGGCGATGCGCCAGGACGAGCGGTTCCGGATCGGCCTCAACCTGGACGGCGGCCTGTTCGGCTCACCCGTTCCGGACCTCGGCCTGGACCGGCCCTTCCTCCTGCTCACCTCGCTCGCCGACCACGAGACCTGGCAGCGCTGGCGCAGCCACCAGCACGCCTGGGGACGCCAGTTGCACACCCTCGGCGCCGGCCACCTCAGCTTCACCGACCTGCCGCACGCCGCCCTCCCCGGCAACCTGCCGGGCCACCTCCCCGCCGACACCTACGCCGCGCTGCTCGGCACCATCGCTCCCGCCCGGGCGACCGCGCTCACCCGCGCCTACACCCGGGCGTTCGCCGACCACTTCCTCCGCGGCCGCCCCGCGCCCCTCCTCGACGGCCCGTCACCGCGCTTCCCGGAGGTCGAACTCCGCTGGAGCCGCGACTGACGCCCGCCCGGGGCCGCGTCCTCGGGCGTCAGGCCCGCCGGGTCGCCCGCAGCGAGTTGCCGTCCCGCCGCACCCGGAGGAAGAGCACCGCCAGCGCCACGACGGTGAGCGCCACCAGGATCCCGGTCTCGACGAGCTGGATCGGCACGAAGTGCCCGACGGGGTGGTACTCGATCCAGTTGCTCGTGGCGCCTTCGCAGCCCCTCGTCCGGTCGCCGTCCCAGCAGAACTGGTCCGAGGCCCACCGGCCGTCCTGGAGCACGACCCCGCGGTCGACCAGCCACGCGTTGGTGGGCTGCCCGAAGTAGACGCCGCGCGGGACCATCTCCTTGACCGACGGATAGAAGGAGGCGCGGCCCCACCGGAGCAGGCCGTGGACGACCGCCACCAGGACGCCGGTGGCCAGGACCGAGGCCACCGTGCGGCGCAGCAGCTGCCCGACCAGCAGGCCCAGCGCCAGCGCGAACAGCGACCAGGCGACCGGCACCACCCCGAGGACGGGGTAGGTGAGGCCCTGGAACGGCGGATCGAAGGCGAACGGGCTGTGCGCGATGTCCGCGTTCCACACCCACGTCGCCAGGACGGCGAGCACCCCACCGGCGGCCAGCACCGCCAGCCCGGGCAGGGCGATCCGCGCGGTGAGCCAGCGCAGCGGGCTGACGGACTGGGTCCAGGCGAGGCGGACGGTTCCGCGCTCGTACTCCTGGGCGAGCATCGGGGCGCCGAGGAACATGCCGATCAGCAGGGGGACGGCGACCAGGGCCGGCTGGAGCCACGTGGTGTACAGGTAGGCGCGGCGGGTGATGGGCGAGACCATGCCCTGGCAGCCGGCGTCGGACCAGCTGGCCCCGTCGGAGCACCCGGCCCGGCGCAGATCCGCCATCAGCGGCTGGACGGAGAAGTGCAGCCAGAGCAGGGTGGCCGACGCGGTGACGACCAGGGCGGCGATCGCCCACAGCGCGGTGCGGCTCTGGCGCCAGCTCAGCCAGAGCAGGCCGCCCGGGCGGGGCGCGGTCCGCGGCTCGCGCGGTGGCGCCTCGGTGGTGGCGCGGTCGGCCAGGACGTTGGTACTCATGCGGCGATCCCGTTCTCGGTCGTCTGGGCCTGCGGGCCCGGTCCGGTGGCGGCCCGGGCGGTGCCGGCCGGGGTCCGGAGGTAGCCGAGCAGCAGCTCCTCCAGGCTCGGCCGGCCACTCTCCCACGGGCCGTCCACCGGATCGCCGGTGCGGACCAGCGCGTCGATCCGGCGGCCGGTGGAGCGCTGTTCGACCAGGGCGTCCTCGGGGAGCGCGCTGCCGGCCGGGCCGGTGAGCAGTTGGTGTCCGTCCAGCAGGTCCTCCACGTCGCCGCAGAGCCGGATCCGCCCGGACTGCACCAGCAGCAGGTAGTCGATGACGCCGTCCAGCTCGGGGATGATGTGCGAGGAGACCACGATGGTGGTGCCGCGCTCGGCGGCCTCGACCATCAGGGTGCCCATCAGCTGGTGCCGGGCGAGCGGGTCGAGGTCGGACATCGGCTCGTCGAGCAGCAGCAGGTCGGGGCGCTTGCCGAGGGCGAGCGCCAGGGCGACCCGGGTGCGCTGGCCGCCGGAGAGCGAGCCGATCTTCGCCCTCGTCCTCAATTCGCCCTGGTCGATCACCTGTTGGGCGAGGTCCTGGTCCCAGGACGGGTTCAGCTCCCGACCGAGCCGCAGGGTCTCGGCCACCGTGAAGCCGGGGTAGAGCGGCTTGTCCTGGGCCACGTACGCGACCCGGGCGCGCAGGTCCTCGGTGGTGGCGGGCTCACCGAACACCCGCAGCTCACCCTCGGTGGGGGTGAGCAGCCGGGCGGCGATGCCCAGCAGGGTGCTCTTGCCCGCACCGTTGGGGCCGGCCACCCCGCAGATCCGCCCGGCCGGGACGGCGAACGTGCAGTCGCGCAGCGCCCAATCGCCCCGGTAGCGCTTGCCCAGGCCCTCGGCCGCGAGCGCCGCCGATGCCGGCGGTGTGTTCATCGGGTCGTTCACCCGGTCCCCCCACTGTCCTCTAACTCGGTGTTTCCGGGGAGACCCCGGTGTCGAATCGCTGCTCCAGGACGGAGGCCATCAGCGCGGCGATGTCCTCACGCTCCAGTCCGACCTCGCGGGCCCGGTCCACCCAGCCGACCAGGTCCGCGCGCAGCGGCCCGTCGGCGGCGGCCTCCGGCCGGGCGAGCGAGCGCCGGACGAAGGTGCCGAGCCCCGGCCGGGGCTCGACCAGGCCCTCGCGTTCCAGTTCGCGGTAGGCCTTCAGCACGGTGTTGGGGTTGATCGCGGTCAGCTCGACGACCTCCCGCGCGGTCGGCAGCTTGTCCCCGGGCTGGAGCAGCCCGAGCCGCAGGGCCTGCTTGGTCTGCTGAACGATCTGCTGGTAGGTGGAGACGCCGCTGCGCCGCTCGATGCGGTACTCGATCACACGCGATTCGACCTTTCACTAGTCCAATAGTGGAATAGTGACCCACTGTGGCGCCCGGGTCAAGCCAGGCCGGGGGGTGCCGGGCGATGCGGACGATCAGGGCCGCTGCAGCAACAGGAGGGAGTCCTGGTCGGCGACCCGCCGGTAGCCGCGCCGCTCGTACTCGACCAGCATCCGGGCGGTGTCGGCGGTCGCGCACGGGGCCTGCACGCTCGGGTCCGTCCGGTCCACGACCACCCACTCGGGCCCCGGCCCGGTCGGCGCCTGGCAGACCAGGGTGACGGTGGCCCGGCCGGTCAGCTGCGCGGCGAGGCGGTTGGAGGCGGCGACGGTCGCGCCGTCGGGTATCGAGCCGAGCAGCGCCCGGGTGTACGCGAGCCGGGGCGAGGTGCGCCACGCCTCGGGCATCACCACCTCGTGCAGCGGATAGACCGGCACCGTCACGGCCGCCACCAGGGCGCTGACGGCGAGCGCGCGCCGCGCCCGGCGCGGGTCGGTGCGGGTGAGGGCGTCCACCAGGGCGGCGAGCACCAGCGGCATCAGCACCGCGCTGTAGTGGTAACTGACGCCCCAGTAGTGCGGGTTGGCCGAGAGCAGCCGCCAGCCCAGGGTGGGCACGCAGAGCAGGACCAGCGGCGAGCGCAGCCCGAGGAAGCCCGCGGTCGCGGCGAGCAGGAGGAGCAGCAGCCACTTGATCGGGGGCCAGCCGATCCGGGCCGCCAGCGACCAGGGCGAGGGCTGCCCGCCGCCGTCCAGCTGCTGCCAGTAGTCGAACCCGCCGTGCGGGTTGAACGAGGGCAGCACCACCGTGACGGTGAGCACGGTGGCCGCGATCCCGACGCCCGCGAGCACGAGCCCCGGCAGCGGGCCGCGCCGGCCCCGGCGGGCCTGCCAGGCGATCAGCAGGCCGAAGGCGGCCACGGTCAGGCCGAGGTCCTCCTTGACCAGCAGCAGCGGCAGCGACCACAGCGCCGCGGCCAGGTGGCGGCGCCGGCCGAGCGCGGTGGCCGCGAAGGCCAACAGCGGTACGGCGAAGGCGATTTCGTGGAAGTCGTCGCTGACGGCCCGGACGATCCCCCAGGACGCCCCGGTCACGCATCCGATCACCAGGGCGACCCGCGGCCCGCCCGCCTCGTACGCCCACCGGGTGAGCGGCACGACCGCCAGCGCCATCAGCAGCGCCTGGGCGACCAGCAGGGTGACGGCCCCCGGGAACAACCGGTAGACCGGGGCGAGCACGGCTATCAGCGGGTGGAAGTGGTCCCCGAGCAGGTGGTAACCGGGCCCCTTGAGCGGCACGATCGGCGCCTGCCCGTGCGCGTACGCGCGGATGGCCTGCTCGAAGATGCCCAGGTCGTAGGCCTTGCTCAGGCCGCGCCGGTAGCGGTTGACGGCGACGCAGGTGTAGAGCGCGGCGAACCCCGCGGCCAGGCCCCAGGCCAGGACGGCGGGTCGACGCGGCGGGTGGAACAGGCGCATCGGCAAAGTACCCTTTCACTATTCGATTAGTGGAAGGGTGATGGAAGGGCACACCGTCGTCAACCCCGGTCCGGCCGCGCCGACCGGGCCTCTGACCTGCCCGGATGCGGTCCGCTAGGCGGGTGAGGTGGAGCCAGTGGAGCCAGTGCAGCCTGTGGAGCCCGCCGGCTCAGTGGAGCTCAGGGCCGCACGGCCTCCGGGTCGCGACCGAGGAACCCGGCGAGCCGGTCGTACGGCGGGGCGTCCTCCGGCACGGCGACCTCGGGGCCGAAGGCGTGCTGATCCTCCTCGGCGCCGCGGTACCCGGGCGTGAGGGCGCCGCGGGCCCAGGCCAGGGCGGCGAGGGCCACCTCATGGTCCAGCCCCTCGGTGGACTGGTCGGTGGCATGGGCCAAGTCCCAGTCGTGGACGGCGAATTCGGCGATCTGCTGGTCCACCGGGAAGCGGGCCGGCAGGGCGCCGACGCCGGGGACCTCCAGCGTGCCGGTGAGGTCGCCCGCCGCCCGCCAGGCGTCGACCAGCTCCTCGGCGCCGGCCTCGAAGGCGTGCAGCCAGTCCTCCTCCACCCGCTCGAAGGGCTGCGACCAGTCCGGCTGCCCGCCCCCGGCCCGGACGGTGAACTGCCGCAGGTCGAACAGCAGATGGCTGACCAGGTCGCCGACGTCCCAGGAGCGGCAGGCCGTCGGATGCCCGGCCAGCTCGACGCCGACGCCGTCGATCAGCCCGGCGGTCTGCGCGAGGGCCCGGGCGAGCAGGTCGATCGGGTCTTCCGCTGCGGTCATGGCACACCTCTCGGTCGGGAGCGCGTCGCCGGCGTGGCCGGGTCCGGTCGGGGGCACCGCTCGGACCGGGCGATCGTAAACGCGTCCGTCGACGACCGCCCGCCACGACACCGGCCCGGTGGTCGCACCACCGGGCCGGTCTCCGTACGACGACGTGCTGCGACGTGCTGCGAGCCGTCAGGCCCGAACCGTCAGGCCGCGAACCCGCCGTCCACCGCGAGCTCCGCGCCCGTGACGTACCGCCCCTCCTCGCCCGCCAGGTAGGCGACGGCGCCGGCGATGTCCGCGCCCGCGCCGAAGCGGCCGAGTGCGGTCAGGCTGCTCTGGAACTCGGCGGCCTCACCGTCCGCCGGGTTCATGTCGGTGTCGATCGGGCCGGGGTGGACCACGTTGGCGGTGATCCCGCGCGGGCCGAGCTCCCTGGCCAGCGCCTTGGTCAGGCCGATCATCGCCGCCTTGCTGAGCGAGTAGATGGTGGCGCCGGGGAAGGCGACCCGCTTGGCGATGCAGCTGCCGATGGTGACGATCCGCCCGCCGTCGGCCAGGTGCGCGGAGGCGGCCTGGGCGAACAGGAACGGCGCCCGGACGTTCACCTCCAGGACCCGGTCCACGTCGTCGAGCGCCAGGTCACCGATCGGGCCGAGGACACCGACGCCCGCGTTGTTCACCAGGATGTCCAGCCGCCCGAACCGCTCCGCGACCGCCGCGACCACGGCCTGCACCGCCTGCGGGTCGGCGCTGTCCGCGCGGACCGCCCAGCCGCGGCGCCCCATCGCGGTGATCTTCGCCGCGACCTCCTCGGCCCGCTCGGCCCCGCCCTGGTAGGTCAGGGCGACGTCGGCACCGTCCTCGGCCAGCCGCAGCGCGACCGCCGCCCCGATCCCCCGGCTGCCGCCGGTCACCAGGGCCACCTTGCCGTCGAGCTTCGCCGCACCGTTCATCGTCATATCTCCAGAACTCCTCATTCGGATGTGATCCGACTCGTTCCGATCAGAACCCCCGGTTCCGATCTCGGACATGACTCGATCCTGGGCCTCGGCGCCGGAAACCTCCGGCGGTATTCAGACGTCGCGTTCAACCTTCAACTATCTCCCGAAGCGCCTGCGTGCACGCCCTCACGCCCGCTCGCACGCTCCCTCCCTCGCACCCGATCCCGGAAACGCGCCCGGCCCCGGAAACGCGCCGGACCGAGCGGCCGGGCCCGGGGTGGGGCGGCCGCTCGGCGCGGGTGCGAGGAGGTGTCAGACGGTCAGGGTCTGGCCCGGGAAGATGAGATCCGGGTCGCCGCCGATGGTGCGGGCGTTCTTGTCGTACAGGTTGCCGGTGTCGGTGCCGAACTTGGCCGCGATCCCGCTCAGCGTGTCACCGCTCCTGACGGTGTAGCCGCCACCGGAGGTGTTCTTCTCCGAGGACGGCGCCGACTGCGCCGGCTTGGCCGACTGCTGCGGCTTCGACGTCTCCTGCTGCTTCGGCGCCGGCTTGCTCTTCGGCGCCTGCTGGGCCTGCGGCGCCTGGGTCTTGGGCGTCTGAGCCTTGGGTGCCTGGGCCTTGGGCGCCGGCTTGGCGGCCGGCTTCGAGGGTGCGGTGTCGGTGGTGTCGACGGCGGCCGGGGCGCCGCCCTTGCTCAGGCCCGCCTTGGCCGAGCAGACCGGCCACGCGCCGGGCCCCTGCGAGGCGAGGACCTTCTCGGCGACCGTGATCTGCTGCGCCTTGCTCGCCTGGTGGGCCTGGGGGGCGTAGGCGGTGCCGCCGTACGCCCTCCAGGTGCTGGGGGTGAACTGCAGTCCGCCGGAGAAGCCGTTTCCGTTGCTGATGCTCCAGTTGCCGCCGCTCTCGCACTGGGCGACGGAGTCCCAGCTGGAGGTGGGCGCGGCGGAGGCCGAGGTGGCCGTGACGAGGCCGGCCACCGGCAGGGCCGCGACAGCGGCGCCCGCGACGACCGCCATCCGCACGCGGTTGCGCTTGGTGGCGGTGGTGTCGGTGGCAGCGGCGGTCTCGTGACGGGAAGTCATATAAGTCCTCTCGGCAAGCCCCGGGCGGGCAGGCGGAACCAGACCCATGACGGGCCGATAGTCACGCTCACCTCGCTCGACGGGCGGCCGGACACGTCTGGGACGTGCCGTGCCGCCCCGGCCACCTCCACTCGCCGACGACCTGTTCGAGCTGGTCGCGTCGGCGGGCACGGCCCTCGCGCCGGGGGTCAGGTCGGCGGGCCGTGCGTCGGGGTGAACCCGGGTGGTGCTCGTTGCACCGCCAATGAAGCTACGGGCCACCTCGGGGTGCAGCAAGCAATTCTTGGTCTCCGCAGGTCAGTTGACTGTTACCGGCGGTATTGATCAAGGTGCCGTGCCCAGTTCGACCAGGTTTGACCGCATTCTCAAGATCAACTGATCAACTTTCACGCCCCCCTTCACCTCTGTCCACCTGTGAGCCCGAGCACACCATCCACCCACCGCGACCACGAGTTGACGCACCGTCACCAGTGAAGCCGGAGTTCCCCGTTCCGCCGGGCCATCAGGTGGCATCCGCCACACCCGACACGCTCCGCGACCGGTCGGACGCGCTCAGTCCCGGGCGCCGAGCTCCGCGTCCCGCGCCAACAGCGCCGCCTGCACCCGGTTCTCACAGCCCAACTTGGCCAGGATCCGGCTGACGTACGTCTTCACCGTCGCCTCGCTCATGTGGATCCGCGCCCCCGCGTCCGCGTTGGACAGACCCTCGCCGAGCAGGGCCAGCACCTCCAGCTCGCGCGGCGTCAGCACCTCCAGCCGGCGCCGGGCCTCCGCGCTGCGGGCGGCCACCGAACCGCTGCGCCCGGAGGCCAGCGAGTCGACGATGTGCCGGGTGGCGGCCGGGGACAGGAAGGCGTACCCGCCGGCCGCCGCGCGCACCGCCTGGATCAGCTCGTGCGGCGCCGTGTCCTTGAGCAGGAATCCGGCGCCGCCCTCGGTCACGGCGCGCAGGACGTTCTCGCGCTCCCCGAAGGTGGTGAGGATCAGCGCCCGCGCGCCGGGCGCGACCCTCGGCAGCTCCCCGAGCGCCGTCAGCCCGTCCATGACCGGCATCTGGATGTCCAGCAGCACCACGTCCACCCGGTGCGCCCGGGCCAGCTCCAGCGCCTCCCGCCCGTCGGCGGCCTCGGCGACCACCTCGATGTCGGCGGCAGAGCCCAGGATCATCCTGATCCCGGCGCGGATGAGCGGCTCGTCGTCGGCGACGAGGACTCGGATCACGGCTGGTCATTCCCCTCGAACGGTGCTGCGGCAGGAACACCATCCTCACATCCGGCCGAACCCCGCGTCCCACCCGGTCAGGACGGTCAGAGCAGTCAGCGCGGTCAGGGCGGTCAGGGCGGTCACGGCGGTCAGGACTTCGTGAGGTAGTGCTCCTTCTCCACCAGCAGCCCGTCCTTGAAGCAGAACCGCATCACGTTGTCCTGGCCCCAGGCGTCGCTGAGGTCACCGGACAGGTACCAGCGGCAGTGCGCGCCCTCCGGGGGCTTGGGCCCGCTGCCCTGGTAGTCGTCGGTGAAGAAGGTGTTCCCCGGCGGCAGCCGGTGCAGCACGTCGGCCTCCGGCGTGCCGACCTCCAGCCCGTCGTACACCGACTTCGGCACCGTCGCGTCGCCGGTGCCCTGAACGAAGGCCACCACGCCCCAGACCAGCAGCCCCAGCACGATCAGGCCGACCGCCCCCACCCCGACCGCGCAGCCGATCGCCGGACTGCGCCGCCCGTCCTCCGCCCCGACGACCGGCGGCAGGCCGTCCAGCACCCAGTCGTCGACCCCGGCGATCGCCGCGGCCCCGTCGCCCGTGCCCTCCGCCCCCTCGTACGGCAGCACGCCGGCCAGCCGGAACCCCTGATCCGGCGTCGGCCCGGCGTGCACCATGCCGCCGACCAGCCGGGCCCGCTCGCGCAGGCCGGTCAGCCCCTGGCCGCCGCTGACCGCCGGGCCCGCGCCGGCGCGCACGCCCACCGGCTCCGGCGTGCACGGATTGACCACCTCCACCACCAGCGCGTCCGGCTCGTACCGGAGCGCGACGGTGATCGGCGCGCCGGGGGCGTGCTTGTGCGCGTTGGTGAGCGCCTCCTGCACCATCCGGTACGCCGCGTGGTCCACCGCGGCGGCCAGCGGGCGCGGCTCGCCCTCCCGGGAGAAGGAGACCAGCGCCCCGGCCGCCCGCGAGGAGTCGACCAGCCCCTCGATCCCGTCCACCCCGCCCCGGGCCGGTGCCGCGGCCGTCGCCGGCCGCACCACCGTCGACTCGTCGTGCAGGACGCCGACCACCTCGCGCAGCTCGCGCATCGCCGCGACCGCCGCCTGCCGCAGCACCCCGACCGCCTCGCGCTGCCGGTCGTTGAGCGTACGGTCCACCTCCAGCGCGCCGGAGTGCACGGAGATCAGCGCGAGCTGGTGGCCCAGGCTGTCGTGCATGTCCTGGGCGATCCGGTGCCGCTCGCGCAGCCGGGCCTGGTGCACCACCATGACCCGCTCGCGCACCAGCTGGTCGTTGCGCTCGCGCAGCGCGTCCAGCAGGGCGCGGCGCTGCGCCCGGTAGCGGCCCCACAGCGCGGGCAGCACGGCGACCAGCAGGAAGCCGCCGAGCGAGAGCCCGACGATCAGCTTGGGCGAGGCCGAGCCGGCGTCCTTCAGCACCCCGGTCACCATGAACAGCACCCAGCTCAGCACGAAGGTGCCGACCAGCGCGGTGACCCGGCGCAGCCTCGCCCCGGCCGACCAGCCCGCGCAGACCAGCAGCGGCATCGGGCCGACGGCCCAGCCGGCCGCGGCCGAGGTGAGCACCAGCACGGTCGCCGGGAAGGCCGGCCGCAGCACCCACAGCAGCGCGACCCCCAGCCCCACCAGGACCGGGTGGCCGACACCGGAGGCCACCTCCAGCAGGACCGCGACCCCGCCCATCAGCAGGGCCAGCGCACCCTGGCCCACCACCCGCCGGGGCGGCCAGGGCCCGGGAAACGCCGTCCGTACCGCCTTCTTCCAGGCCCGCGCCATCGCATCCACCCGTCGAGGCTATCGGGCCGCGCCACCCGTCCGCCGCCACCGTTCGTCGCCCCCGCCCCCGACGAAAGTCGCCGCTCACGGCGTTCGGGGCACCTCCGTGGGCACCTCCGTGGACGCGCCCGTGGGCACGTCCTCGTCGAAGGCCGTGAGCAGCAGCGCCACGTCGTCCACCCGGTGCGAGGAGCCGACCTCGCGCAGGATCCGTTCCGCCAGCAGCTCCAGGCCGTCCGGCCCCTGCTCCTCGCCGCGCCCGAGCGCGGCCCGCAGCAGGTCCACCCCCTGGTCGATCGCCACCGCCGGATCCTCCACCAGCCCGTCCGTGTACAGCGCGACCACCGTGCCGGGCGCCAGGCGCAGCTCGCTGACCGGGTACTCGGCCAGGTCCTCCACGCCCAGCAGCGGCCCGCCCGGCACGTACAGCGCCTCGGCCCACCCGTCCGGGAAGCGCAGCACCGGCGGCAGGTGCCCGGCCCGGGCGATCCGGGCGCGGCCGTCGGCGGGGGTGAGGCGGACGAGGCAGCAGCTGGCGAGCAGTCCGGGGTCGAGGTCGAGGAGGAGCCGGTTGGTGCGGGCGAGCACCTGGTCGGGCGGGTCGCCACCGGTGGCGAAGGCGCGGACGGCGCTGCGCAGCTGGCCCATGGTGGCGGCCGCGCCGACGCTGTGGCCCTCGACGTCGCCGATCACCAGGGTGACGTCCCCGCCGGTGACGATCGCGTCGTACCAGTCGCCGCCGATCTCCATGCCCTGGGTGCCGGGCAGGTAGCGGGCGGCGATCCGGATGCCGGGCACGTCCGGGAGGCGGTGCGGCAGCAGCGCCTGCTGGAGGCCGCGGGCCAGGGTGAACTCGGCGTCGTACAGCCGGGCCCGTTCCAGGGCCTGGGCGATGAAGCCGCCGAGGGCGGTGAGCAGGCCGCGGTCCTCGGCGGTGAACGGGCGCGGCCGGTCGAAGCCGAGGATGCAGCTGCCGACGGGGTGGCCGGAGGCGATCAGCGGCAGGAAGGCCCAGGCGCCCATCTCGTCGAGCGCGATGCCGGGGTAGGCGGCGGCGAGTTCGCGGACCGATTCGAAGAAGATCGGGGTGCCGGTGCTGAGCGTCTCCGCGCCGGGGATGCGGGCGGCGACGGGGGTGCCCTCGAAGCCGTCCAGGAAGCCGTCCGGGTAGCCGGTCTGCGAGATCAGGTGCAGGTTCTTGTCGCGCACCCCGTAGATGGCGAGCTCCTGGCCGCCGAAGGCCGGCAGGATCTCCTCGGCCACGGCCCGGCAGACCTCGCGCACACTGACGGCCTCGGTGAGCGCGCTGGCGAGCTGGAGCAGGTGGTAGGTGCCGCCGATGCCGGCGGGGGCGTCGGTCCGGGTGGCGCCGCGGGCCGCGGGCGGCGGGGGCGCGGCCCGCGGTTCGGCCGCGCCCGGCGGGGCTTCGGCGGCCACCACCCGGCCGGTGACGCCGTGCGTGTCGGGGTAGAGCGAGAAGGCGAGCCAGCCGTCCGGCGGGCGGGCGGCCAGGAAGGCGGTGGGCTGCTGGGAGAGCAGGGCGGCCCGGTAGCGGTTCTCGAAGAAGGGGTCGGCGAGCCAGGGCAGCACGTCCCACAGGTGGTGGCCGACCAGGTCCTCGCGGCGCGCCTGGAGCAGTGGCTCGGTGGCGCGGTTGGCGTAGCCGACCCGGCCGTCCGGGTCGAGTGAGAAGACGCCCTCGCGCAGTCGCTCGACGGCGGCCGCGGCCGCGGTGAGGGTGCGGGCGTCCAGCACGGCGCCGACCAGATGGGTGCGGCCGTCCGCCGAGATCGCCGAGGGCACCCGCGCCCAGAGCTCCACCGGGTACGGGTGGCCGTCCGGCCCGAGCACCCGGACCCTGGCCGCCAGCACCTCGCCCAGGGCCAGGGCGGTCCGGGCGGCGGCCCGGAACTCGGGCAGGTCGCCGGGGGCGATCCGGCTGCCGAGGGCGGCCGCCGTGCCGTCGAACTCGTCGGGTGCGAGGCCGAAGATCGCGAGGAACTGCTCGTCGGCGGCCAGCGCCCCGGTGGCGACGTTCCAGTCGAACATCCCGACCCGGCAGGTCGGCGCGGACGGCGGCGGCAGCTCGACCACGGCAGCGTCGCCGCCCGGCTCCACGGGGTGCCCGGCCGCCGCCAGGCCCGCCAGCCCGGCGGCCAGCCGCCCGGCCACCTCCGCCAGCCGCGGCTGGGCGTCCTCCGGGACGCCGTCGTCGGAGGCCGGCCAGAACACGCTGAGCACCCCGAACCGCTCCCCGCCGCCCGCCACCGGCACGCAGGCGGAGGCGAAGTCGTACGGCATGCCGACCGCGAGCTGCGGGAAGCGCCGCATGGTGTCCTCGGTGTCGGCGAGGGTGATGGTCCGCCCGGTGCGGAAGCTGACGGCGACGGGCAGCGGGCCGGCGGCGGCGATCCGCCGGAACGGGCTCATGATCGACAGCGGTACGCCCGCGATCGTGCAGAGCACCAGCGAGCGGCCGTCCCGCGAGCGCAGGTACACCATCGCCCCGTACGCCCCGGTGCCGCCGAGCGCCCGGCGGACGGCGCCCGCCAGCAGGTCGTCCCGCTCGACCGCCGCCGGGGCGGCGTCAAGCTCCTGCGGCCGGTGCGGGCCGGGCGGCGCCGCCCGGTCACGGCCGCCCGCGTGCGGATGGCGCATGCTCTTTTGCTACGCCGGGCCCCGGGGCGTGTCAAGGCGAGCCCCCCGGGGCCCCGGATGCCCGTCGGCCCCGGTTGCGCCAGCATGGACGGCATGCCGACCACCTCCGGCCGCACCACCGTGGTCAACCTCAAGGGCCACCGCGACGACCCCTCCTGCGCCGACGTCGTCTACGTCGGCCGCGCCATGCACCGCGGCGGCTGGCACCTGTCCGAGTCCCCGCTGCACTGCCCCTACCGCCCCGGCCCCGGCCTCACCCGCGAGCAGATGGTCGCCGACTACCGCGCCTACCTCCTCGCCCGCCCCGACCTGCTCGCCCTCGTCCCGCCCCTGCGCGGCCACCGCCTCGGCTGCTGGTGCGCCCCGCTCCCCTGCCACGCCGACGTCCTCGCCGACCTCGCCGACCACCCCCCGCAGCACTGACGGGCGGGCGCCTCACAGCCCGGAGAGGTCGGCCTCCACCGCGTACGGCACCACGGCCTTGACCCGGCCGGTGAACAGCTCGCCCGCCCGGTACGAACGGCTCGCCGCGTCCAGCACGTAGGTATGGACGATCGGGACGCCGTCGGCGACCTGCTCGACCCGCCAGTAGAACGGGATGCCCGCCTTGGCGTACTGGTCCAGCTTGACCACCCGGTCGGTGGTCTCCGAACCCGGTGAGACGACCTCGACGAGCAGCAGCACGTCCGCGGGTCTGGTGGGCGACTCGTCGATCGTGTCCGCCCGGTAGACCACCACGTCCGGGCGGCGGTTGTTCAGCGGCACGTCCTGGAGCCTGACGTCGAAGTCCGTGTCGGCGTTCCACTCGGCGCCGCCGGCCGCGTCCAGGGCGTTCGCCAGGAACCGTGCGAGCCGGTTGTGCCGTTTGGAGGCGCTCGGGCTCACGGCCACCATCCCGTCGACGATCTCGATACCCGCGCACTGCTCCACGGTCCAGGAGTCGTACTGCTCGCTGCTGATCTGCCGGTGCATCCACTCGGGTGCGATCATCTCGGCCGTCACGCCGTACCTCCCCCGGGGCTGCTGGGCGGGCCTGTGCTGTGCCTCAGCCTAGTACGCCCCGGGTCGGGGTTTCGGGCGGTTCGGGGGCTGTTCGATATCCTCCGGGCGAGTGGTGGCGCGTGGGGCGCCGCGGGGGAGGTGGGAGCCGGTATGCAGTCGCCGTCGTCCGAGGGGCCCGTGCGCGAGACGTCGTGGCAGTGGGACGGGGAGGCGGACGGCGCCGCGCGGGAGCCCGCGGACGTGGTCGGCGGGGGCGGTGACGGGCCGCGGCTGAGCCGGCGCGGGCTGCTGGCGGGGGCCGGGGCGCTGGCGGCGGGCGCGGCGCTGTGGGCGTTCGGCCGTTCGGGTGCGGACCAGCCGGCTCCGCCGCCGAGGCCGCAGCCGACCGCGCTGTCCGGGCCGACCCCGCTGTGGACGTACCGGGGGCCGGAGGCGATGACCCCGGAGCGGCTGACCGGCCCGCCGACCCGGCCGGTGTTCCTGTCCCGGGCCGGGCTCCAGGTCCTGGACCCGGCCACCGGCGAGGCGGCGCGGCTGCTCACCATCGACCCGCCGCGCGGGAACTGGCCGAGCGACCTGGAGGTGCTGGGCAAGGTGGTGCTCGGGCCGGACCGGCTCTTCACCACCTCCCCTGGCCACCTGGACGCCCGCCACCTCGGCGACCCCGCCGCCGACTGGAGCCTGCCGCTGCCCGACGACCTGCAAGGCTCCGTCCAGCTGTCCGGCTTCGACGACGGCACCCTGTACGGCTACGTCTGGGACTGGTCGCGGGAGAGCTCGACGCCGAACGGCCGGCTCTTCGCCGTCCGGGTCGCGGACCGCTCGATGCTGTGGCACCTCCCCACCGACCGCAACGAGCAGCCGTTCACCCCGGTCACCGCGCCCGGCGGCCGCCTCCCGTGCCTGCGCAACCTGGGCAACGGCAGCGAGCTGGTGGTCCGGGACACCGCCGACGGCCGGGAGCTGTGGACGGCCCCCGGCGCCGGGGACCTGGGCTGGTGCGTCGGCGGCCCGGTGCACGTCTACGTCCCCGACGGGGCCGGCGGCGTCCGCGCGCTGCGCCCCGGCGGCGAGCCGGCCTGGACGGTCTCCCCCGGCCGGGGCGAGTCGTGGCGGGCGATGCCCGCGGTCTCCGACGGCCCACGGGTCTACCTGGCCCGCGACAACGGCCTGGTCACCGGGCACGACGCGGTCACCGGCGCACTGCAGTGGTCCTACCGGCTGCCGTTCCTGCTGGACCGCCGCAGCCATCCGCTGGTGGCCGGCGGCACGCTGTTCGTCCCCGGACCGGCGGCCGCCGGGGTGTGCGCGATCGACACCGCGAGCGGCACACCGCGCTGGACGTTCCTCGACTCGGGCCCCGGCAAGGACGTCTGGTCACTCGCCGTCGACGCGAACCACCTCTACGCCGGCCACGACGACGTCCTGCACGCCCTCCCGCTCACCTGACCGCCCGGCACCACAGCCACCACGGCACGACAGGATGGCCCGATGCAGGTACACCCGATCTCCCCCGACCGGCTGGCCGAAATGCTCGCCGACCGCATCGCCGCGCTGTCCGACCCCGGCGGCCGGTGGCTGCGGGTCGCGGTGGACGGCGCGCCCGCCGCCCGCCCCGACCTGCTCGCCGACGCCCTGGTGGAGCCGCTGCGGCTGCGCGGCCGCCCCGCGCTGCGGGTGTCGGCGGCGGGCTTCCTGCGCCCGGCCTCGATCCGGCTGGAGTACGGCCACCAGGACGCGGACGCCTTCCACGACCTCTGGCTGGACGACGGCGCCCTGCTGCGCGAGGTGCTGGACCCGCTGGAGCCCGGTGCCAGCGGCCGCGTCCTGCCCTCGCTGCGCGACCCGGCGACGGACCGCTCGACCCGCGCCCCGTACGCCGAACTGCCGCCCGGCGGCGTGCTGTTGCTGGACGGCGCGCTGCTGCTCGGCCGCTGGCTGCCGCTGGAGCTGGCCGTCCACCTCGCGCTCACCCCGACCGCCCTGGCCCGCCGCACGCCCGCCGACCAGCAGTGGACGCTGCCCGCCTTCGCCCGCTACGAGGCGGAGACCGGCCCGACCGAGGCCGCCGACGTCACCGTCCGGGTGGACGACCCTCGTCACCCGGCCCTGGTCGAGCGGAGCTGACGCCCGTACCGGCCGGGGCCGGGCCGCGCTGGCAGTAGGGGCACCAGTACGCCACCCGGTCCTGCGGGGGCGCGCCCTGGCGGGCGGTCCGGACGAGGGTGCCGCAGCGCGGGCAGGGGCGGCCGGCCCGGCCGTAGACCCAGTGCTGGTGGCCGCGCCGGGTGTCGCCGGTGGTGACGTGGCCGGGGCGCAGCCGGTTGGCGTCGAGGAGCTCCCGGGCCCGCTCCACCAGCCGGTCGGGGCGCGGGAGTTGGCGCACCTCGGTCCACGGGGTGACGCCGGCCAGGTAGCAGAGCTCGGCGGCGTAGACGTTGCCGATGCCGGCGAGGTTGCGCTGGTCGAGCAGCGCCTCGGCGAGCGGGCGGCCGGGGTGGGCGAGCAGCCGGCGGACGGCCTCCACCGGGTCCCAGTCGGGGCCGAGCAGGTCGGGGCCGAGGTGGCCGACGGCGCGTTGCTCGTCGGCGGTGCGCAGCAGGTCGACGACGGGCAGCCGGTAGCCGACGGCGGTGCCCCGCTCGGTGCCGAGGACGGCGCGGATCTGCCAGGCGGGGCCGCCGGACCAGCGCTCGCCGGGCCGGTAGACCTCCCAGCGGCCGTCCATCCGCAAATGGGTGTGCAGGGTGAGGCCGCCTTCGAGGCGGGTGAGCAGGTGCTTGCCGCGCGGGGCGACCTCCAGCACCCGGCGGCCGGCGAGTACGGCGGTGGCGTGCGCGGGCACCCGCAGGTCGGCGCTGGTCAGCACCTGCCCGGCGAGGGCCTCGTGCAGCCGGGCCGCCGCGCGGTAGACGGAGTCACCTTCTGGCATGTCTCCATCCTCCACCGCGCGGCGGCCCGGCGGGGCGGCGCGCTACTCGCCCTCGGCCACCTGGCCCTCTCGGACGACGACGACCGGGCAGGGCGCGTGCTCGGTGAGGTGGCGGCTGACCGAACCGAGCAGCACGCCGGAGAAGCCGCCGAGGCCGCGGCTGCCGACGACGAGCAGCGCGGCGCCCCTGGCGGCCTCCAGCAGGGCCTGGGCGGCGTTGCCGGGCATCACGCTCTCGCTGATCCGCACGCCCGGGTCGTCGCCGACGACCCTGACGACGGTGTCGGAGAGGGTCTTGCCGGCCAGTTCCTCGGGGTTGAAGACCTCGGCGGACGGCACGCTCGGCGCGGCCCAGCCGTAGAACGCCGGGTACTCCCAGGCGGCGATCGCGGTGATGGTCCCGCCGACGGCCCGTGCGTAGTCGACCGCCCAGCGCAGCGCCTGCTCCGAGGCGGGCGAGCCGTCCACGCCGACGACGATCCGGGGGTTGGCACTCATGGCGTTACTCCTTGGCGCTCAGTTCCTGCTCGGTCCCGACACCCCGAACATAGATCAAATCGGGCGTGTGGTCGGTATTTGCCACGCCGTGATCGGCGTTTTGCCTTCAGATCGATGACACATGGCCTGGCCGATCTGTGGTTCTGCGGTTCTGTGGTTCTACGGTTCTGTGCTCCCGCGGTTCTGCGAGGATGCCCGGGTATCGGACCAGCCCCGACGACTCAACTCCGGTAAGCGGCCCAGGAGTCGGCCATCCGCTGGACCTGGCCGGGGGTGAACTGGCTCATGCAGGAGTCGTAGCTGTAGTCCATGAAGTTGTGGATCGGGTCCAGGCCGGGCCCGGTGCAGGTGCGGCGGCCCTCGGGGCAGCCGTAGGCGGGGGTGCGCTCGGGCGGGGTGTCGTCCACGTAGTCGCCCGGGGGCAGGCAGCCGCCCTGGAAGGTGTGGAAGAGGCCGAGCCAGTGGCCGATCTCGTGGGTGGCGCTGCTGCCCTCGTTGTAGTGGGAGGCGGCGCCGCCCGGCAGGGAGGCGTCGAGGACGACCACGCCGTCGTCGGCGGGGTTCGAGCGGTAGGCGCCCGGGAAGGTCGACCAACCGAGCAGGGACTGGCCGAGCTTGGCGGTGTAGAGGTTGAGGGTGCCCGCGTCGCCCTTGCGCAGCGCGTTCTTCATCCCCGTCTCGGTCCCGGAGCCGGGGGTCATGCCGTCGTACCAGGAGGCGTTGTCGGTGTAGTCGGTGCCGGCCAGCTCGAAGTGGAACGGGCTGGGGGTGTTGCCGTCGCCCTGGCCGCCGTAGGTCGCGTTGAGGTGGTCGATCTGGGCGGCGACGACGCCCCCGTCGAGCCGGCCGGCGTCACCGGCGTGGATCACGTGGACGAACACCGGCACCGTCGTCGGGGCGCCGACCCGGGCGTGTGCGGAGGAGAGCTGGGCGAGCCGGTCGTCGAGGTCCGCCTGCATCGCCCGGGCCTCGGCGGCGGTGACGGCGTTCGGGTCCTGCCCGGCCTGACTGCCGGCCGGCTTGCGGGCGGCGGCATCGACGGCGACGGCATCGACGGCGGCGGCGTCGGCGTCGGCGGCGTCGGCGTCGGACCCCGCACAGGCCGCGGTCACGGCGGCCGCGGCGGTCACGGCGGCGGAGTGCGGAGCCGGGGCGGCGAGCTGGCTGAGACCGGCGGCCGCGACCAGCACGGCGGCCCAGGGGAACAGACGGGGGGTACGCGAGCGCACCCGGGCAGTACGGCGCATCTGCGCTCCTGACAAGGGAGTTGGCGGATTGTCGGCCGCGCCCCGGGCCCGCCCGGCTCGGCGCGGACCCGCCGAGACTACGACGCGGCGAAGACGATCTCCCGCAGGGCGCGCGCGGCGGCCCGGTCGAGTACCACGGCCGACGCACAGCCCTCCGGCGCCCGTCCGGCCCCGGTGAGCCGGCGCCGCAGCCTGTCGACGGCGGCCCGGTGCCGGAGGAAGGCGTAGCGGGAGACGCTCTGCCCCCGGCTCTGCTGACCCTCCCGCGCCTCGGCCGGTTCGGCGTCCAGCAGCAGCAGGTGCACCCGGCGGCCCTGCCGGGCGGCGGTGCGGGTCAGCCAGAGCCGCACCCAGGACAGCGATCCGCAGTCGTGGACGGCGAGCGGCCCGCCGGCCAGCACCGCGCGCCGCAGCCGCCGGTAGTGCGCGATCCGCGCCAGCGGGCGGTAGAGGGCGTACGGGAGGCGGCCGGGCAGCCTGGCCGCGTACTCCTCGCGGACCAGCTGGGAGTCGACCAGCGGGGCGCGCACGCAGCGGCGCATCAGGGTGCTCTTGCCGCTGCCGGGCAGCCCGGAGACGACCAGCAGGTCGCCGGCGGGGTAGTGCAGCGCCACCGGAGCGGGGCCGGTCCGCAGGTCGTGCAGGCCGGGCTGCACCCGTAAGGCCTGCGGGGCGCCGGCGGGGCCCTGTCCAGGAGGCGACGGCACCCGGGGTGCCGCCGCCTCCGCCGTTCTCGTCCTGGTCACCGGTCCTCCCCGCGCCGTTCCCTCCCTTGGAGCATTACGCATTCCCAAGAGCGAGTAAAGAGCGGTGATCGCCGGGCCCGGCCGGCCGGTGCCGGATCAGGGCGTGCCGTGCGGGCGGGTCAGCCGAGCTGGGGGGCGACCCGGGAGGCGATGAGCTCCAGGTGGTCGAGGTCGTCCAGGTCCAGGATCTGCAGGTAGACCCGCTCGCTGCCGACGGCCGCGTACCGGCCGATCCTCTCGGCGACCTCGTCCGGGGTGCCGGCCAGGCCGTTGGCCTTCAGCTCGTCCACGTCCCGGCCGATCACGGCCGCCCGGCGGGCCACCTCGGCGTCGTCGCGGCCGACGCAGGCGACCAGGGCGTTGGAGTACACCAGGTCGCCGACCGAGCGCCCGGCCTGCTCGACGGCGGCCTTGACCCGGCCGAACTGGGCGGCGCTGTCCTCCACCGAGGCGAACGGCAGGTTGAACTCGTCGGCGAAGCGGGCGGCCAGCGCCGGGGTCCGCTTCGGGCCGAGGCCGCCGACCAGCACCGGGATCCGGTCCTGGGCCGGCTTGGGCAGGGCCGGCGAGCCGGTCAGCGTGTAGTACTCGCCGGCGAAGTCGAAGGTGTCGCCGAGCTTGGTGTTCCACAGGCCGGTGATGATCGCCAGCTGCTCCTCCAGCCGCCCGAACTTCTCCTTCGGGAAGGGGATGCCGTAGGCGGCGTGCTCGGCCTCGTACCAGCCGGCGCCGAGGCCGAACTCGACCCGGCCGCCGCTCATCGCGTCCACCTGGGCGACCTGGATCGCGGTGACGCCGGGCAGGCGGAAGGTCGCGGCCGTCATCAGGGTGCCGAGGCGGATGGTGCGGGTGTCGCGGGCGAGGCCGGCCAGGGTGATCCAGGCGTCGGTCGGCCCGGGCAGGCCGTCGACGTCGCCCATCTTCAGGTAGTGGTCGGAGCGGAAGAAGGCACTGAAGACGCCCAGGTCCTCGGCGGCCCGGGCGACCGTCAGGAGGGTGTCGTAGCTCGCGCCCTGCTGCGGTTCGGTGAAGATGCGGAGATCCATGCGGACCATTCTGGTACAGACCACCCGTGGATCGGTGCAGAGAACCGGCCAAGCCGCCGAAGCTCCCGAAGGTGGCCAAGGTCTCAGCACGGAACCGTCACGAGCCGCCGGTCCGGCCGACCCGCTCGCCTACGGTGGACGGATGTTCGCCACCCCCGACGAGTCCTTCCGGCGCTCCCCCGACGATCCGGCCGGCTGCCCGCTGCCCGGCATCGTCGCCGCGTTCACGCCCCGGCTGTCCGAGTTCGCCTTCGAGCCCGGCTTCGTCGCGATGGTCGACCAGCACGTCGCGATGCTGCGCGAGCTGCTGTACGCGCAGGGGCCGGAGCTGGCGCCCCGGCCCCTGGACCGTGAGGAACTGTCGGACTACGCGCTCGGCTTCCTGGACGCGCTCACCGAGATCGGCTGGCGGGAACCGGTGGGGTACGACTACGCGGTGCACCGGCTGACCGCGATCTGCTGGCTGGTGCGCGAGCAGGGCCTGCTGCGGGCCTGAACCCGCTGCGGGTCGCTACGACCCAGGACACGCCCGCCCTAGCTCGGCTGGTCACCCGGGCGGCCCGGGTCGATGCCGGGCGGCGGCGGGGTGGTGCCCGGGGCGGCCTGGGTGGTCGGCCGGGCCGGCTGGTTGGCCAGCACGTCCGCCCGGCCCGCCTGGTAGGCGCTGCCGCGCAGTTTGGCGCTCTCCTGCTCGGCGTGGTCCAGCCAGCGCTCCCAGCGCTGGCGCATCGGCAGGATCAGGCCGCCGCCGACACCCACCACCAGCACACCGGCGATCGTGGCGAGCACCGCGATCAGCACCGGTCCGGTGATCGCGGTGGCGATCCCGGCCTGGCCGAGCGCCGCGATCACGCCCAGCGCGACGATGAACGCCCAGACGATCGTGGCGACCGTCCGGCCGTACGAGGCGCCGGCGAGCGCGTTGCGCACGATGTCGCGGACGCCGTTGGCGATGGCCATCGCGACCACCACGATCGCGACCGCCACGATGCCCCGGGGCAGCCAGGCGACGATGCTGTGGATCATCACGCTGATCGGGTTCGGGCCGAAGACGCCGAACGCCAGCTGCAGCACCATCAGCAGGATCGCGTAGTAGACGATCTTGCAGATGATGCCGGTCATGTCGTAGTTCGACCCGCTCAGGTGGCGGGCCATCCCGGCCCGCTCGGCGACCCGCTCCGAGCCGACCTTGCGCAGCACGCGGTCCAGGACCTTGGCGATCGCCTTCGCCACGATCCAGCCGATGACCAGGATCGCCAGGAAGGCGATGAACTGCGGGACGAATTTCGCGATCTTGGACCAGGCGTCGGTGAAACCCGATCCGAAGTCCACGGAGAGTGCGAGCTGCTGAGCCACGGAGTCCTCCACTCGGTGACACGGCGCCACGAGCGGCGCGTGCGGCCCCCCACCCTTCGTGGATAGCAGCACCCCGCCCGGCCCGCGCGCGCCTGGTCCCCGGGCTGCTCCCCCCGGGTGAAACGGGCCCGTAGACGCCCCGCGTAAAGTGATGTTCAAGGGCACGGGACGGGGGCGGGACGGGACAGGACGGTGCGGGTGTGAGCAGCGACAGGGTGGACGGCGGCACGACGACCGGCAGCACGGCCGGCAGCACCGCCGGGCACCCGGCACTGCGCTGGCGGGTGCGGCCCGAGGCGCCGCGCGCCGCCGTCCTGGTGCTGCACGGCGGCGAGGAGCACAACCTCGCCCGGCCCGGCCCGGTCAACCTGCCGCTGCTGCGGATGCGCGGCTTCCTGCGCTCCCTCGCCAAGGACACCGCCGGCGCCGACGTGGCCGTCGGCACCGTCCGCTACCGCCACCGGGGCTGGAACGGGCAGCGCGCCGACGCCGCGCTGGACGCCCTCGCCGCCCTCGACGAGCTGGCCCGGGAGCTGGGCGAGGTGCCGACCGTCCTGATCGGGCACTCGATGGGCGGGCGCGCGGCCCTGCGGGCCGGCGGCCACCCGGCCGTCACCGGCCTGGTCGCCCTCGCCCCCTGGTGCCCGGCCGAGGACCCGTGCGAGCAACTGGCCGGACGGGACGTGCTCCTGCTGCACGGCGACCGCGACAAGGTCACCCCGCCCGCCGAGACCCGGGCCTTCGCCGCCCGCAGCCGGGCCGCCGGCGCCCGCGTCTGCGGCTACACCGTCACCGGCAGCGGCCACGCCATGCTCCAGCGCATCCCCGACTGGCACCGGGCCACCACCCGCCTGGCCACCGCCCTGCTCGGTCTGCGCCCGCTCCCCGCCGAGACCGTCTCCGCCCTCGCCCTCCCGCCCGCCTCCCCCGAGGCCCTCACCCTCGCCCTGCCCCGCCAGCCGCGCGGCTGACCCCGCACGGGCCGGCGGCCGCGCAGCGGCGCAGCGGCGCAGCGGCGCAGCGGCGCAGCGGCGCGGGCGTCAGCGGGCCAGGCGGCCGAGGAGCGCGGAGGCCGCGGTGATGCCGAGCACGGTGGCCACGGTCAGGACGGCGAAGTCGAGCGGGAGGTGGGCGCGGGTACCGATCAGCAGGCCGCGCAGGGCGTCGACCTGGTAGCTGAGCGGGTTGGCCCGGCTGACCACCTGGAGCCAGCCCGGCATCAGGTCCACCGGGTAGAGGGCGTTGGAGCCGAAGAAGAGCGGCATGGTGATCGCCTGGCCGATGCCCATCAGGCGGTCGCGGGTGAGCACGATGCCGGCGATGGTCATCGAGAGGCAGGAGAAGAACGCCGAGCCGAGCAGCACGGCGACCACGACCCCGAGCAGCCGCAGCGGGTTCCAGGTCATCGCGACTCCGAGCAGGGCGGCGATCACCACCACGACGACGGCCTGGATCACCGCCTTCACCCCGGCGGCGAAGGCCTTGCCGGTCACCAGCGCGGCGCGCGGGGTGGGGGTGACCAGCAGTTTGGTGAGTACCCCGGAGTCCCGCTCCCAGATGATCATGATGCCGTAGAAGATCGCGATGAACATGGCGGACTGGGCGATGATCCCGGGGGCCAGGAAGTCCAGGTAGGGGATGCCGCCGGTGGGGATGGCCTTGAGCCGGGTGAAGGTCTCCCCGAAGATCAGCAGCCACAGCGCGGGCTGCACGGCCCGGGTGTAGAGCTCGGTGCGGTCGTGGCGCAGCTTCTGCAGCTCGACGGTGCACATCGCCAGCGTCCGGGCGGGCACCAGCCGCCAGCCGGTGCGGGCGCGCGGGGGGACCAGCAGCAGGCCGAGGTCGGGACGGGCGGCGGTCGCGGTCGCGGCGGCAGTGGCGGCAGCGGCGGCAGCGGCGGCGGGGCCCGGGGGCTCAGCCGACGCGGGAAGCGGTGCGGCGGGTACGGCGGACATCGCTGAACTCTCCTTCCGGGGCCTCGCCGGGGGCCAGCTCGCGGCCCGCGAAGTGGCGGAACACGTCGTCCAGACTGGGGTCGGCGAGCTGCGGATCCTGCGCGCGGACCACGGTCTTCAGCTCCTCGGTGGTGCCGAGCGCGCGGATCCGGCCGCGGTCCATCAGGGCGATCCGGTCGCAGTAGCGGTCGGCCTCGTCCATGTAGTGGGTGGTGACCAGCACCGTCATCCCGGTGGCCTGGCTGACCGCCTCGACGCACTCCCAGACGCCGGTGCGGGCGATCGGGTCCAGGCCGATGGTGGGCTCGTCCATCACCAGCAGGCGCGGGGCGCTGACCAGGGCCTGGGCGAGCTCCAGCCGGCGGACCATGCCGCCGGAGTAGGTGCCGGCCATCCGGTCGGCCGCTCCGGCGAGGCCGACGGCGGCCAGCGCCTGGGCGACCCGCTCGCGGCGCTCGCCGTGCGGCACGTCGAAGACGCGGGCGAACAGCGCGACGTTCTCCCGACCGGTCAGCCCGCCGTCCGCGGAGAGCTGCTGCGGCACGTAGCCGAGCAGCCGGCGGACGTCCATCCGCTGCCGGGCGGGGTCGTGGCCGAAGACCCGCACCATGCCGGCGCGGACCGGGAGCAGGGTGGTGATCGCCCGGATCGTGGTGGTCTTGCCCGCGCCGTTGGGGCCGAGCAGGCCGAACACCTCGCCGGTGCGCACGGTCAGGTCGACACCGTCGACGGCCTTGGTGCTGCTGCCCTTCCCGCGCCCGTGGTGGAAGGTGTACTCCAGGCCGCGGCAGACCACCGCCTCGTCACCGCCGTTCTCCGGGAAAGTCATCGCTCCTCCTCCCCCGGCTCGCCCGGTCGGGTGCGCAGGCCCGTCGCCACCTCGCGCAGCGCGGGCACCGCGGCGGCCAGGGCCGCCCGGGAGTCGGCAGGCAGCCCGGCCACCACCTCCCCCACCAGCGCGGCGCGCCGGGCCCGCCAGACCGCGAGGCGTTCGACGGCCTCGTCGGTGGCGTACAGCAGGGCCGCCCGGCGGTCGGCCGGGTCCACCTCGCGGCGCAGCAGCCGCAACGCGACCAGCTGGTTGACCAGGGTGGAGACCGAGTTTCCGGCGAGGCACAGCTCCTCGGCCGCGTCGGACACCCGCAGCCCGGGGGTGTCCATCACCAGGCGGAGCAGTTCGATCTGGGCCCCGCGCAGCCTCGGCTCGGTGAGTCCCTGCCGCAGCCGGCGGCGGACCAGGCGCTGGATGCCGACCAGCAGGGCGGAGAGTTCGTCGGCCACGTCGGGATCGGGGGTCGTCGGAAGGTCGACGGCCGGTGCGGGGGTGAGCGTTTCCGGTGTCGCACTCATACCTCCGATTTTAGCTCTCAGTGAGAGGTATTCGTCCAGAGGGCGGACGGGGTGGACCGGAGGACTGCCGGGCGGGGCGCGGCTGTGCCAGGATCCCGGGTGACCGTGTACGGACACCCGCCCACCCTCACCGCTGGGAACCCTCATGAGAAGACTCGCGCTCCGCGCGCTGTCCGCGGCAACGGCGCTGTCCGCGCTGCTCGTTGTGCCGGCGGCCACTGCCGCTACCGCCGCCCCGGTCATCGCCACCGAAAGCGCCACCACCGCCGCCCCGGTGCCACTCAGCGGCGCGCGGTTGGCGGCCTCCTGGGCGGGACCGCTCAGCACCCGGGGGCGGTACGTCGTCGACGCGTCGGGCGACCGGTTCAAGTTGAAGTCCGGCAACTGGTCCGGCGCGCAGGGCACGTGGCAGGGCAGCGGCTCGACCACCGATCCGGCGAACAACCAGGCCGGCCAGGTCTCGTACAACCTGCCGCTCGGCCTCGACCGGGCGCCGCTGTCCGAGATCATGGCGGGCTTCCACAGCCTCGGGCTCAACAGCGTCCGACTGCCGTTCGCGGACGCGATGATCCGGGACACCGCCGCCGTCCCGGACGCCGCCGTCGCCGCCAACCCCGGGCTGCGCGGCAGCACCCCGCTGCAGGTGTACGACGCGGTGGTGGCGGCGCTCACCGCCGACGGGTTCGCGGTGATCCTCAACAACCACACCACCGGGTACCGGTTCTGCTGCGGCCTGGACGGCAACGAGCGGTGGAACAGCGGCCAGTCCACCGAGACGTGGGAGCAGGACTGGCTGTTCATGGTGAACCGGTACCGGGCCAACAAGCGCGTGGTCGGCGCCGACCTGCGCAACGAGGTCCGCCGCGACACCTGGGACGACCCCAACTGGGGCCTGGGCGACGGCCACGACGCGTACGCCGCCTTCGAGGAGGCGGGCAACCGGATCCTCCAGGCCGACCCCGACCTGCTGATCATCATGGAGGGCATCAACTGGCAGGGCGTCCCGCTGGCGGGCCTGCCGCACGGCCGTCCGATGCTCAAGCCGGTGGCCACGCTCTCCCACACCCTGATCGACTCGGGCAAACTGGTCTACTCGGCGCACTTCTACGGGTACACCGGCTCGGCCAACACCGGCGCGGGCAGCGGTCCGGGCGCCACCGGCGATCCCCGCTACCAGGACTTGACGCCCAGTCAACTCGCTGCCGTGGTCGACGAGGAGGCGCTCTTCGTCACCCGCGCCGGGCAGCACTTCACCGCCCCGGTCTGGATCAGCGAGTTCGGCGCGGGCGGGCGGGGCCCGACCGACGCCAAGGAGCAGGCCTGGTTCGACCGCTTCACCGCGATCCTGGCCGAACACGACACCGACTTCGCCGTCTGGCCGCTGGTCGGGTGGCACAACGACGGTGTACCGCAGGACAGTTGGGCGCTCCTCCACTACGACCGGGCCGGCCGGCGGCTGAGCGTCGAGGACCCGGGCGACTGGCGCGCCGCGGACTGGAACCGGCTGGTCGCCGCCCCCGGGTACACCGGCCCGGTGCCGGCCGCCGCCCGCTGGAACCTGCTCGACCTCGACCACGCCGACCAGAACGCCTCCCGGCGGATGCTGGCCCTGCCCGACTGGAGCAGCGGCAACCGCAAGGGGAACTGCCCGGACGGCCAGCGCCTGATCGGCCTCGGCCGCGGTGACGGCCGCGGCCTGTGCACCGACGCCGGGCAGCCCGCCACCGGGCCGGACGCCTGGACGACCGTCACGGACGAGCGCTACGTCACCGGCGGCGACTGGGCGCCCGGCTACAACAAACTCCAGTGCCCGGACGGCCGGTTCGCGGTCGGCTACAGCGTCCGCGCCGATGCGATGGCCGCCCTGCTCTGCGCCCCGGCCGCGGCCGCGCCGCCCGCCGCGGCCGACCGGGTGCTCTGGTTCGACCACGGCGACAACCGGCCCCCGGCCGCCACCGGCGCCGACTCGGCGGCCAGCGACTGGGCGCCCGGGGCCTACAAGGGACAGTGCGCCTCGAACGAGTACGTCGCGGGGGTCGCCTTCACCTGGCGCTGGCTGCACGCCGGCGTCCCGGACGCGCTGCTCTGCCGCCCACTGGCCTGACACCGCCGCTGTGGGGGGGCGGGGCGGCGGGCGGGGGCCCCCCGGGGGCCGGGGGGGCGACGCCGGCGGGGGGCGGGGGGGGTTTTAAAA
>NZ_JBHWIR010000005.1:63396-83673 GCF_042731835.1 Kitasatospora sp. NPDC059817
GGGGGGGGGGGGGGGTGTGGGTTTTCTGCGCCGGTCGGGGCCCCCCGTGGGCGTCCCCCGGCGGGGGTGGGGGCCGGGGGGGGGGGGGGGCCCCCGACGGGAACGGTTCAGCTCAGCGCGGCCTGGGACTCCACGACCACGCCGTACAGGTCGCCGATCGTCGCCAGGGCGCTGCGGTGCAGCTGGGCGGCGGTCACCCGGGTGCCCGCCGAGGCGAGCGGGCGGGTCGCGCAGGCGTCGGCGACGACCGTCGGCCGGTTGCCGCGCAGGAAGGCGCCCGCGGTGGTGAAGGCCACGCACATGTGGGTCATGAAGCCGGCGACCACCACGTCCTGGTGGCCGGCCTCGTCGAGCAGGGTGCCCAGGCCGGTGCCGACGAAGGCGTCCGGGGCCTGCTTGACGACCACGGCCTCGCCCTCGACCGGCGCCACGGCGGGGTGGATCTGCCCGATCTCGGCACGGACGTCGTACGGGGTGCCCGCACCGCCGTCGTTGATCACGTGGATGACCGTGGCGCCCGCCGAGCGCGCCCGGGCGAGCAGGGCCGCGGCCGCGTCGAGCGCCTCCCGCCAGCCCTCCAGCTCCATCACGCCGCGCACGTAGGTGTTCTGGTAGTCGATCAGGATCAGCGTGGACGCGGCGAGCGTGGCGGGCGTCTCGTCGAAGCCGTTCAGGGCGCGCAGGGTCGTCGTGGGCATGAGGGGACCACCTTCGGTTCGGTACACGGGTAAGGGCGGGCGGCGGCTGCGACGGCCGCGGCGGCCCGGCCCCTGGAACGCTACGACCGGCCACCGGATGTCGGCAATGCCGTCTAACCTGCAGATTCCGACATCGAGAGAGCACGAAGAGAGCGCAGGTGGGGCCGTGGGCGCCGTACAACGACTGATCGTCATCGTCCTGTTCGAGGGCGTCGACCTGCTCGACGTCACCGGACCGCCCGAGGTGTTCTCCCTCGTCCGGCGGGAGACCGGCGACGCGACCGGCTACCGCGTCGTCCTCGCCGCCGCGACCACGGACCCGGTCACCACCGCCGCCGGCGTGCGGATCCTGCCCGACCTCACCTTCGACGAGGCCGCCGCGAGCGCCATCGACACCCTGCTGGTGCCCGGCGCCGTCGAGGTGGACGGCCAGCGCCGGGTCCACCCGCGCACCGACCCGGCCGTGGTCGACCGGGTGCGCACCCTCGCCGGGCGCTCGCGCCGCATCGCCTCGGTCTGCGTCGGCGCGCACCTGCTCGCCGCCGCCGGCCTCCTCGACGGCAAGCGCGCCACCACCCACTGGTCGACCGCCGCGCAACTGGCCGCCGAGTACCCGGAGATCGAGGTGGACGCCGACCCGATCTTCATCCGCGAGGGCGACGTCTGGACCGGCGCGGGCATCAGCGCCTGCCTCGACCTCTCCCTCGCCCTGGTCGCCGAGGACTTCGGCGAGGAGCTCGCGCTGAGGGTCGCCCGCCAGCTCGTGATGTACCTCAAACGCCCCAGCGGCCAGAGCCAGTTCAGCGTTCCGCTGGAACCCGTCTCCACCACCCGGCGGGTCGAGGAGCTGCGCCACCACGTCCTGCGCAACCTCACCGGCCGGCTCACCGTCCCCGACCTCGCCGCCCACACCCACGTCAGCGAACGGCAGTTGACCCGGATCTTCAAGACCGAACTGGGCACCACGCCCAGCGCCTACATCGAGTCGGCCCGGGTCGAGCTCGCCCGCCACCAGCTCGAATCCACCGATGCCACGCTCGAACGCGTCGCCGCCGACTGCGGGTTCGGCACCACCGACACCCTGGTCCGGGCCTTCCGCCGCCGGCTCGACACCACCCCGACCGAGTACCGCCACCGCTTCCGCACCACCACGCCCGCGCCCCCGGTCAGAGCGGCAGCCGGACGGTGAACACGGTGCGCCCCGGCCGACTCGCCGCGTCCACCGTGCCGCCGTGCGCCCGGACCACCGCCCGCACGATCGACAGGCCGAGCCCCGTCGACCCGGTCGAGCGCGAGCGGGCGCGGTCCCCCCGGACGAACCGCTCGAACATCCGGTCCGCCAGCTCCGGCGTGATCCCCGGGCCGTCGTCGGCGACGGCCAGCCGCACCTCCGCCCCGGCCGGCTCCAGGCTCAGCTCGACCTCGGTGCCGGGCGGGGTGTGGGTCCGGGCGTTCGCCAGCAGGTTGACCACCACCTGGCTGAGCCGGTCCGCGTCCCCGCGCACCAGCACCGGCTCCTCGGGCAGCGCCAGGCGCCAGCGGTGCCCGGGCCCGGCCGCCCGGGCGTCGGCCACCGCGTTCAGCGCGATCCGGGTCAGGTCGACCTCGGCGTCGGCCAGCGGCCGGCCGGCGTCCAGCCGGGCGAGCAGCAGCAGGTCCTCGACGATCGCGCCCATCCGCACCGCCTCGGCGTCGATCCGCTCCAGCGAGTGCCGGACCGGCCCGGGCACCGCGCCCGGGTGGCGCAGCGCGAGTTCGGCGTGGCCGCGGACCGCCGCCACGGGGGTGCGCAGCTCGTGGCTGGCGTCGGCCGCGAACGCCCGCAGCCGCTCCTCCACCGCGTGCCGGCGGGCCAGCGCGTCGCCCACGTGCCCGAGCATCCGGTTGAGCGCCGCGCCGACCCGGCCGACCTCCGTCCGCGGATCGTCGTCCGGGACGCGTTCGGCCAGCGTGACGGCGCCGCTGGCGAGCGGCAGCGCGGCCACCCGCTCGGCCGTGCCCACCACCCGCCGCAGCGGACGCAGCGACCAGCCGACCCAGACCGCCCCGGCCGCCCCCGCCCCGGCGACGGCGATCGCGAAGACGGTCAGTTCCAGGGTCGCCAGCCGGTCCACGGTGTCCTCGGCCGGGCGCAGCGGCAGTCCGCTGACCAGCACGTCGCCGTCCCGGCCGGCCACCGCGCGCACCCGGTAGTGGCCCTGCGCGCGGCCCAGGTCGACGGTGCGGGCCGGCCCGCCGACCGGCAGGGCGGCGAGGGCCCGCTGCTCGGCCGGCGAGAACACCAGCCGGTCGTCGGCGCTCGGGCCGTTGGCGTCGTCGGCGTCCCCGTCGACCACGCCCGCCGCGGTGACCCGGCCGTCCAGCAGCCGGGCGCCCAGGGTGCCGGGGGTCTGCGCCCGGGTGTCGGTGCCGCCGCCCTGGCCGGCGTGCTCCAGGCTGGCGGCGTAGCGCCCGCCGGCGTCGGCGAGCTGCTGGTCCAGGCGGTCCACCAGGAAGTGGCGCAGCGCCGCCGTGGTGGCGAGGCCGACCGCGGCGCAGGTCACCACCAGCAGCACCAGCAGGCCTGCGATCAGCCGGGCCCGCAGCGTCCGCGGCACCAGCCGGGCGGCCCGGCGGCGCGCCCTGGCAGCGCCCGTGACCAGGCCGTCCGTCGTGGGGCCGCCCGTCGTGGGCCGGCCGGTCACGGGGCCGCCTTGATCAGGTACCCGGCGCCGCGCACCGTGTGGATCATCGGCGTCCGGCCCGCGTCCAGCTTCTTGCGCAGATAGCTGATGTACAGCTCGACGACGTGCGCCTGCCCGCCGAAGTCGTACGACCAGACGGCGTCCAGGATCTGCGCCTTGCTGAGCACCTGCCGCGGGTGGTGCATCAGGTGGGCGAGCAGCGCGTACTCGGTCGGGCTGAGGTCGACCACCTCGCCGGCCCGGGTGACCTCACGGGCCCGCTCGTCGAGGACGAGGTCGCCGAGCACCAGGGCGTGTGCGGGCGGCTGCCCCGCGGCGCCCGGCGGGGCGGCCCGGCGCAGCAGCCCGCGCAGCCGGACCACCACCTCGGCCAGGCTGAACGGCTTGGTCACGTAGTCGTCGCCGCCCGCCGCGATGCCCGCGATCCGGTCCTCGACGGCGTCCCGGGCGGTGAGGAAGAGCACCCGCACCTCGGGCCGCTCGGCGTGGATGCGGCGCAGCACCTCCATGCCGTCGAGGTCGGGCAGCATCATGTCGAGCACCACGGCGTCCGGGCGCCAGTGCGCCGCCGCCCGGACGGCGGCCAGACCGGTGGTCTCGCCCCGGGCCTGCCAGCCCTCGTAGCGGACCGCGCCGCAGACCACCTCCACCAGGTCCGGTTCGTCGTCGACGACCAGGACCCGCCAGTCCTGCCGGTCGGCGCCCCGCTCGGCGGTGTCGTCCATGGTGCTCCCTGGGTGCAGGCGGTCGGCCGCCTTCATCCTGGCCCACCGCGATGAGAAAGCCCTGAGACCGGCAGTCGCCCGCAGAGCCCGCTCCACCCGCCCTGACCTGCGGCGACACCGCCGGGGGCGACGGGGGCGGCGGCACCGGTTCAGAGCCGGCTCAGAGGTTGCGGTGCGATCGTGGTGCGCCCCGGCGGTGCTCGCCCGCCGGGCCCGAAGGAGGATCCCCGATGGCCACCGCCGCCCCGCCGAGACCCGCCGCCCGCACCCGCCGGGCGGCCCCGCGCCACCCGGCCGCCGCCCGGCCGGACGCGGTGCTGGGCCTGATCGCCGCCGGGGCGCTCGGCGTCCTCGCGCTGTGGTGGTCCGACACCCCTGCGGTCGCCGGCGCGGCCGGCTGGCTGACCGGGGCGGGCCGGATCACCGGTCTGCTCGCCGGGTACGCGGCGCCGGTGCTGCTCCTGCTGATGGCCCGGCTGCCGCCGGTGGAGCGCGGGGTAGGCGCCGACCGGCTGGCCCGCTGGCACGCGTTCGGCGGGCGCTGGCTGGTCGCCGTGGTGACGGTGCACGTGCTGTCGGTCGTCTGGGGGTACGCGCTGACGGACGGGCGCGGCCTGTTCGGCGAGGGCGTGGAGATCGTCCTCCACTACCCCGAGATGCTCAAGGCCGCGCTGGGCACCCTGCTGATGCTGGGCACCGGCGCCGTCTCCGCCCGGGCCGCCCGGCGCCGCCTCCCGTACGAGGCCTGGTACTACCTGCACCTGGCCACCTACCTCGCGGTGGCGCTCGCCTTCGGCCACCAGCTGGCCACCGGCGCCGACCTCGGCGACGGCCCGGCCCGCGCCGCCTGGTACGCGCTCTACCTCGGCACCGCCGCCCTGCTGGGCTGGTACCGGCTGGCCCGGCCCTGGCTGCTCGACCGCCGGCACCGGCTGCGGGTGGCGGAGGTGCGGCGGGAGGGGCCGGGCGTGGTGTCGCTGTTCCTGACCGGTCGGCGGCTGGACGAACTCCGGGCCGAGCCGGGCCAGTTCTTCCGTCTCCAGTTCCAGGCGCCCGGCCTGCGGTGGGCCGCCAACCCGTACTCGCTGTCCGCGCCGCCGCGCCCGGACTTCCTGCGCTTCACCGTCAAGGACCTCGGCGGGCACAGCGCCGCGGTGGCCGCGCTGCGCCCGGGCACCCCGGTGCGCGCCGAGGGCCCGTACGGGGCGTTCACCGGGCGGCTGCAACGGCGGCGCCGGGTGCTGCTGCTCGGGGCGGGGGTGGGGATCACCCCGCTGCGGGCGCTGTTCGAGACGCTGCCGGGCGAGCTGACCCTGGTCCAGCGGGCCGGGCGCCCGGAGGACGTGCTGTTCCGGGCCGAGCTGGCGGAGGTGGCCCGGCGGCGGGGCGCCGCGGTGCACGAACTGGTCGGCCCGCGGGCGCGGATCGGCGACCTCGGCCGCGCGCTCGCCCGGCTCGTCCCCGACCTCGCCGAGCACGAGGTCTACCTGTGCGGGCCGGACGCGCTGGCCGAGGAGGCCGTCCGTTCGCTGCGGGCCGCCGGGGTGCGGGCGGGGCGCATCCACCGGGAGTCCTTCGACTTCTGAGCCCGCTCGCCGAGCCTGCCGGACCTGCCGAGACCCGTCACAACGCCACCTCCGCCACACCCCCGAGGAGCCCCGCCCATGCGCCGAGCCGTCGTCACCGGTGCCGCCACCGCGGCCGGAGTCGTCCTGCTGCTCTCCCTCAAACCGCACGGGGCCGCCGGGCCCGCGCCGGTGATCAGCTCCGGAGGCACGGGCTCGTCCGGTACCGCAGGCTCGTCAGGCGGCGCGGGTTCGTCCGGCGCCACGGGTTCGTCCGGTACCGCCGCCGGGGCCTCCGACGCCACCGCTGGGCCGTCGGGCTCTCCCAGCGCACCGGCCGCCGGTGCCGCGGCCGGCGCCGGCGGCACCCGGAAGGTCACCGGCGACGCCGTGAACACCCGTTACGGCCCCGTCCAGGTCGAGGTCACCCTCGCCGGCAGCCGGATCACCGCCGTCGACGTCGTCAAGTACCCCACCGAGGACCGCCGGGACCGCGAGATCAACAGCTCCGCGCTGCCCCTGCTCAACCAGGAGGCGATCGCCGCACAGAGCGCCGGGATCGACGTGGTCAGCGGCGCGACCTTCACCAGCGACGGCTACGTCCGCTCCCTGCAGAGCGCGCTCGACCGCGCCGGGCGGTGAGGCGCGGTGCTCCGCCACGCCGAACCCGTCATGGGCACCGTCTTCTCGATCGCCGTCCGCGATCCCGGCCCGGACACGCCCGCCGCGCTCCGCCGGATCGCCGACCGGCTGCACCGGATCGACGCGGTGTTCTCGCCCTACCGGCCGGACAGCGACATCAGCCGCCTCGACCGGGGCGAACTCGCCCTCGCCGACTGCGATCCGCAGGTCCGCGTCGTCCTGGCGGCCTGCCGCGAGGTCGCCGCGCAGACCGACGGCTTCTTCACCGAGCGGCCCGGCGGCCGGCTCGACCCGAGCGGCTGGGTCAAGGGGTGGGCGGTCGAGGAGGCGGCCGGGCTGCTGGCCGCCGCCGGGGCCCGGCAGTACTGCGTCAGCGGCGGCGGGGACGTGCAGACCGCCGGCGGCCCGTGGCGGATCGGGGTCGCCCACCCGCTGCGGCCGGGCGCGCTGGCCGCCGTGCTGGGCGGCGACGGCCTCGCGGTGGCCACCTCCGGCACCGCCGAGCGCGGCGCGCACATCCTCGATCCGCACACCGGCCGGCCGGCGTCCGGCCTCGCCTCGCTGACCCTGGTCGGCGCCCCCGGCACCGGGATCGCCCGCACCGACGCCTGGGCCACCGCCGCCTTCGCGATGGGCCCCGACCGCGCGCTCGCCTGGGCCGCCCGGCAGCCCGGCGTCGAGGCCCTCGCCGTCCTGCCCGACGGGACCAAGCGCTGGACGCCCGGCCTGCCCCGGCACCTCCCGCCCACCGGCCCCGCCGACTGGCGGCCGGCCGCCCCGGCGGCCTGAGCAGGGCCGTTTGCGCGCCAACTGGCGTTCGAACGCTGATAGTTCACTCCATCAGGTGAAGAACTCGATCATGACTCATCCGCCTCGACCCGGGTGGCCGATAGTGGGGAGACCGATCGGACGCACACCATCCGGTCCCACCGGAACGCGTGGACCCACGGACACGCGTGAACCCACGGAAAGAGGTAGCGACACATGCCCACCGAGGCCACCCGGCGGATCGACCTCGTCTTCTCCCTGTTCGACGCCAACCGCAACGGCGTCGTCGAGGTCGACGACTTCAACCTGATGACGGCCCGCGTGGTCGCGGCCGCCGCCGATTCGGACGAGGCCGCGAAGGCCGCGATCCGCGCCGCCTTCCGGCGCTACTGGACCACCCTGGCCGACGAGTTGGACACCAACGGCGACGGCGTGATCAGCCGCGAGGAGTTCGGCGGCTTCGTCCTCTCGCCCGAGCGCTTCGGCCCCGCCGCCGGCGAGTTCGCCGACGCCCTGTCCGCGCTCGGCGACCCGGACGGCGACGGCCTGATCGAGCGTCCGCTGTTCGTGGCGCTGATGACCGCGATCGGCTTCGAGCACGCCAACATCCACGCCCTCTTCGACGCCTTCGGCCCCACCCCCGAGGACCGCATCACGGTGGCCGTCTGGGCCGCCGGGATCCGCGACTACTACGCCCCGGACAAGGCCGGCATCCCCGGCGACCTGCTGGTGGGCCAACCGGCCGCCTGATCTCCCCGGGGCACGCACCCCGGATCGGCTGAGCGACGGCGCCGCCGCCCCGCGCCTGCCCGGCGGCGCCGTCCCGCGCTTCACGCACCGGGCCCGCGGCGCCCGCGCCACCACCCACGACCGGTCCGCCGTCCAGCCTGTCCGGCCGATCCTGCCGGACAGGACCTGGTCGCGGCTTCCCGAAGTCCGAACACCAGGAGGGACCATGGCCACCGCCGCCCGCCCCCGTGCCGGCGTCGACGAGGGCGTCGGACCGACCGCCCTGATGGTCGCCGCCGCCCGCGCGATCGAGACCCACCGCCCCGACGCCCTCGCCCGGGACGCCCACGCCGAGCACTTCGTCCGCGCCGCCCGGTCCTCCGCGCACTGGCCGGTCCACCCCCGGGACGTCCCGGACGGCGAGGCCGATCCGCTCTGGGGTCGGCTCGGCCGCTACTTCGCCCTGCGGACCAGGGCGTTGGACGACCAGCTGCTGTGGTCCGCCCACCTGGGCGTCCGCCAGGTGGTCCTGCTCGGCGCCGGCCTGGACACCCGGGCCTTCCGGCTCGACTGGCCCGCCGACCTCGCCGTCTTCGAGGTCGACCGGCCCGAGGTCCTCGCGTTCAAGCAGCGCGTCCTCGACCGGCTCGACGCCCGGCCGACGGCGCGCCGCGTGCCGGTGGCCGCCGACCTGCGCGGCGACTGGGCCGACGCCCTCACCGCGGCCGGCTTCCAGCCCGCCGAGCCGACCGCCTGGCTCGCCGAGGGCCTGCTGCCCTATCTGCCCGCCGCCGCCGAACAGCGGCTCGCGGCCGCCGTCGACCGACTCGGCGCCGCCGGCAGCACCTTGGCGTACGAGGCCAGGCTCGGACCGGAGTCCGCGGCGGTCCGCGACAACCCCGTCTACACGACCGCCCGCGAGCGGCTCGGCGTCGACCTGCTCGCCCTGTTCGACGCCGGGCCCCGCCCCGACACCACCGCCGATCTCACCGCGCGCGGCTGGTCCACCACCGTCCACACCCCGTTCGACTTCACCCGCCACTACGGCCGCGGCCCCCGGCCCGAACCCCACGACGCCTTCGCCGCCGACCGCTGGGTCTTCGCCACCCGGTGACGCCCCCGCTCCGGGCCGCCCGGCCGGCTTGCGCGGTTCTGCGCACAGTCCGCCGCCCCACGGGCCCGGCGTGATCCAACGGACACGCCCTAGACTTCGGCCATGCTCAAAGCCGACCGTACCGCCCGGATCCTCACCCACATCACCGAGGCGGGCAGCGCCGATGTGCACGAGCTGGCCGGCCTCCTCCAGGTGTCACCGGCCACCGTCCGCCGGGACCTCCAGGAACTGCACGAGCAGGGCCTGCTGCACCGCACCCGTGGCGGGGCGGTCACCGGTGCCGTCAACCTCGAACTGCCGCTGCGCCACAAGCACGGGACGCGGCAGGCCGAGAAGCGGCGGATAGCGCTGGCGGCCGACCGGCTGGTGCCGGACGGCGCCGTGGTGGGCCTGACGGGCGGCACGACGACGAGCGAGCTGGCCCGGGTGCTGGCCGAGCGCGGCGGGATCACCATCGTGACCAACGCGGTCAACATCGCGGCGGACCTCATCGTCCGGCCGGACGTCCGCCTGGTGGTGGTCGGCGGCCTGGCCCGGACCACGAGTTACGAGCTGGTGGGGCCGGCCGCCGACCGGATGCTCGCCCAGTACCACCTGGACCTCGCGTTCATCGGGGTGGACGGCCTGACGGCGCAGGAGGGCTGCACCACGCACGACGAGATGGAGGCCCAGACCGACCGCGCGTTCCTGCACGCCAGCGCGCGCTCGGTGGTCCTGGCGGACAGCACCAAGATCGGCCGGGTGACCTTCGCCAAGATCTGCCCGCTCGCCGAGGTGCACGACCTCGTCACCGACGACGAGGCCACCGCCGCGCAGGAGAAGGCGATCGCCGCCTGCGGGGTCCGGGTCGCACGCGTCTGACCTGTTCACACGGGGTGCCCGGCCGGGGAGAACCGGCCGGGCTTTCTGCTGCACCGCCAGTTGTCATGCAACGGTCCGATAACGACATCCGGGCGACACCTCGACCCCGCCGGTCCGCCTCGTGAATACTGCCCGACGCCACGCTCTTTCGAATCTGCTCAGAACCAGCGCTCTTCAAGCAACTAGGATCAAGCGGCGTACGAAGGCGGTAACTGCGGTGAACACACGTGTACGTGCCCTCTGGGCGGTCTGTGCCGTCGGCGCGCTCGCCCTCACGGCGTGCGGCGGCAGCAGTGGCGGGTCCTCCCCGAACGGCGCCGTGACGCTCAAACTCGTCGCCGCCGACTACGGCGAGAAGGAGTCCAACAGCTCCAAGGCCTACTGGAACGGCGTCGCCACCGCGTTCACCGCGGCCAACCCCGGCATCAAGGTCGACGTCCAGGTGATGAACTGGAACGACATCGACAAGCAGGTCAAGACGATGATCCAGAGCGGCAACGTCCCCGACGTCCTGCAGACCGGGGGCTACGCCGACAAGGTCGCCGACGACCTCCTCTACAAGGCCGAGGACGTCCTGTCCGCCGACACCCGGGCCGACCTGATCCCGAGCTTCGCCGACGCCGGCCGGGTCGACGGCGTGCAGTACGGCATCCCGTTCGTCTCCTCCGCCCGCGCCCTCTTCTACAACAAGGCCGTCTTCCAGCAGGCCGGCATCACCCAGCCGCCCACCACCTGGGACGAGGTGCGCAAGGACGCCGAACTGATCAAGGCCAAGGCGCCCGGGGTCACCCCCTACGCGCTGCCGCTCGGCCCGGAGGAGGCCCAGGGCGAGAGCATGATCTGGGAGCTCGGCAACGGCGGCGGCCCCACCGCCAAGGACGGCACGTACGCCATCGACAGCCAGGCCAACGTCGACACCTTCCGCTGGCTCAAGGCCAACCTCGTCGACACCGGCCTGACCTACGCCAACCCGGCCACCACCGACCGCAAGACCGCCTTCGCCGACTTCGCCGCGGGCAAGGCCGCCATGGCCGACGGCCACCCCTCGCTGATCCAGATGTCCAAGGACGGCAAGGTCGACTACGGCGTCGCGCCCGTCCCCGGCAGGACGGGCCCGCTCGCCTCCACCCTCGGCGTCGCGGACTGGACGATGGCCTTCAAGAAGAACGGCCACCGCGACCAGATCAGGAAGTTCCTCGACTTCGCGTACTCCAAGGACAACACGCTCGCCTTCGACGAGACCTACAACCTGCTGCCGGTCACCCAGGGCACCCTGCGCGAGATGACCGCCAGCGGCAAGCACAAGGACCTCGAACCGTTCTTCGCCCTCCTGCCGAACGCCGCCTTCTACCCGCTCGGCAACACCACCTGGGACGCGGTCTCGGCCGAGCTCAAGAAGAGCATCGGCACCGCCGTCGCCGGCGACCCGGCCAAGGTGCTCGGCGACCTGCAGAAGAAGGCCCGGGACGCCGTCGCGAACAAGTAGGGCACGCCCGCCCCGGCCCGCGCCCCGTCCGAAAGGCACCGCCGTGTCCCTCGACTCCCCCACCCCCCAGGCCTCCGGGCCCGGCCGGCCCGCCCGGACGGGCTCCGGCCCCGGCCGGCTCGGACCGCTGCCGTGGATCGCCCCGGCCGTCCTGCTGATCCTGGCCGTCGTCCTGTGGCCCGTCTACGAGATGGCCCGCACCTCGTTCCTGCGCATCAGCACCAGCGGATTCGTCCGCGGCTCCGCCGGGCTGGACAAGTACCGCAAGCTCTTCGGCGAGGCCGACCTCGGCCGGGTGCTGCTCTCGACGGTGGTCTGGACGGTGGCCGTCGTCGGCCTGACGATGGCGCTCTCGCTCGGCCTGGCCCAGCTGTTCAACCAGCGCTTCCCCGGGCGCAGGTTCGCGCGCTGGGCCCTGATCGCCCCCTGGGCCGCGTCCGTCCTGATGACCGCCATCGGCTTCCGGTGGATGCTCGACCGGACGGCCGGCGTGCTCAACACCGCGCTGACCGACCTCGGCCTGGTCGACGGCCCCCGGGACTGGCTCGGCGACCCGTCGACCGCCTGGCCCTGGATGGTCCTCGTCGCCGTCTTCGTCTCGCTGCCGTTCACCACCTACACCCTGCTCGCCGGCCTGCAGACCGTCCCCGGCGAGCTGTACGAGGCGGCCCGGGTGGACGGCGCCTCCCCGTGGCAGGCCTACCGGAGGATCACCCTGCCGCTGCTGCGCCCGGCCTTCCTGGTCGGCCTCGTGATCAACCTGATCAACGTCTTCAACTCCTTCCCCGTCATCTGGGGCATGACCCAGGGCGGCCCGGGCAGCGCCACGGCCACCAGCACGGTGTTCATGTACCAGCTGAAGAACACCGACATCGGCGAGTCCGCGGCCATGTCGGTGGTCAACTTCGCCCTGGTGGTGCTGATGGTGCTCGTCTTCCTCAAGGTCGGCCGCTGGAACGGGGAGGAGCGTTGACGGCCCGCCCGCCCACGCGCCGGCCGCGCCCGCCCGCGCGCCGGATCCGGCCGCAGAGCGAGCCGCGGATCCGGGCTCGGATCCGGCCGCGCACCCTGGTCATGGCGGCGGCCGCCTGGCTGCTGGCGGCGGTCTTCCTGCTCCCGTACCTGGAGATGGCCGTCACCGCGCTGCGCCCCGCCGACGAGCTGCGCGACGCGGGCTACCTGCCGCACCACCCCGCCTGGTCCAACTTCGTCGACGTCTGGCGCGAGTCGACGCTCGGCGCCAACCTCAAGGTCACCCTGCTGGTCGCCGGCGGCTCCACCGTGCTGGCGCTGCTGGTCGCGCTGCCCGCCGCGTACTGCACCGCGCGGTTCAGGTACCGGGGCCGCAAGCTCTTCCTGCTGCTCGTCCTGGTCACCCAGATGTTCCAGCCGACCTCGCTGCTGGTGGGCCTCTACCGCGAGTTCTACCAGCTGGACATGCTCAACTCGGTCTGGACGCTGATCCTCTGCAACGCCGCCTTCAACCTGGCCTTCGCCGTCTGGATCCTCACCGCCTACATCGGCTCGATCCCGGTCGAGTTGGAGGAGGCCGCGCTGCTCGACGGCCTCGGCCGGCTCGGGGCGCTGCGCCGGGTGGTGCTGCCGCTGGCCATGCCCGGCGTGGTCACCGCGGTGATCTTCACCTTCATCTCCGCCTGGAACGAGTTCGTGATGGGCCTGACCCTGTCGACGGCCCCGGAGAGCCAGCCGCTGACCGTCGGCATCAACGGCTTCATCGGCAACTACACCGTGGAGTGGAACTACCTGTTCGCCGGATCGGTGGTCGCGATCGTGCCGGTCGTGGTGCTGTTCGCCGTCATCGAGCGCCACGTGGTCTCCGGCCTGACCGCCGGATCGGTGAAGTAGCCCCGGCCGTCCGGGGTGTCGAGAACGGCGACTCTGCCATTGACATGGACCGGCCATAACTGTGAATGTTGCTTGTATTCCCCCATGTTCAAGCAGCTTCGCGCAGTAAGTGAACATCTCTTGCTCATCCGACGGGAGAACACACCGTGCGCTTGGTACGACCTCGCCTCCGCCGGGCCGCCCTCACCGTGGCCCTCACCAGCATCGCCGCCATCGCCGGGCCCGCCCTGCCGGCCCGCGCCGCCACCCCCGGCTCCGCCGTCCTCGACGGCAGCCACCAGAGCACCACCTGGCAGAGCCCCACGTACGCCAAGGGCACCCTCGGCGGCGCCGCCTCCTGCCCGTCCGCCGCCCAGGACCCGGACGGCACCGTCTGCGGCCGCTTCGACCTGACCGTCGACGCGCCCGCCGGCTACTGGGACGACAACCCCGAGGGCGGCGTCCCGCTCTCGATCCAGTGGCAGAACCCCACCGACGACTTCGACCTCTACATCTACGACGCCAACGGCAAGGAGGTCGCCGAGAGCGCGGGCACCGCCAACCCCGAGGCGACCGTCATCCCGAAGGCCTCGGGCACCTACCACGTCCTGGTCGTCCCCTACGACGTGCACGGCGGCTCCTTCACCGGCCGCGCCTACCTGCCGCAGACCGCCGACGCGGGAAACCTCACCTCCTTCTCCGGCGGCCAGGGCAGCTACGACATCGCCGCCGGCACCCTCAAGGCCAAGGTCGACTTCCTCGCCGACGACCAGCTGCGGCTGCGCGCCGCCCCGGACGGCGTGCTCACCGACCCGGCCGGCAGCACCATCATCCGCAAGCAGCCCGAACTCCAGCGCGGCACCTCGTCGTTCGACGCCGGCGACTACTACGGCATCCGCTCCAAGGACCAGGTGCTGCGGGTCTACAAGCACCCCCTGAGGTTCGGCCTGTACAAGGCCGACAACCGCACCGCCGTCTGGCAGGAGGACGCCCCGCTGCGCTGGTCCACCAGCGGGCTGCGGCAGAGCCTGGTCCGCGGCGCCGACGAGCAGTTCTTCGGCGGCGGCGAGCAGAACGGCTCCTTCTCCCACCGGGACAAGACCGTCCACGTCGCCAACAGCACCAACTGGAACGAGGGCGGCTACAACAACTCGCAGCCGTTCTACATCTCCACCGCCGGCTACGGCGTCTTCCGCAACACCTTCGCCCCGGGCAGCTACGACTTCGGCTCGCCCGTGCGCACCGGACAGCAGGAACGGCGCCTGGACGCCTACTACTTCACCGGTGACGTCAAGTCGGTGATCGGCAAGTACACCGCCCTGGTCGGCAAGCCCTTCATGCCGCCCGTCTACGGCCTGGAGCCCGGCGACTCCGACTGCTACCTGCACAACGCCAACCGCGGCGAACGCCACACCACCGACGCGCTCAAGGTCGCCGACGGCTACGTGCAGAACCAGATGCCGCTCGGCTGGATGCTCGTCAACGACGGCTACGGCTGCGGCTACGAGAACCTCGCCCAGACCGGCGAGGGCCTGCGCAAGAACCACGCCCAGCTCGGGCTCTGGACCCAGAACGGCCTGCCCGACCAGGCCGCCGAGGTCAAGGCCGGCGCCCTGGTGCGCAAGCTCGACGTCGCCTGGGTCGGCAACGGCTACGACTTCGCGCTGAACGCCTGCGACCAGGCCAAGGCCGGCATCGAGGACGGCAGCGACGCCCGCGGCTTCGTCTGGCTGCCCGTCTCCTGGGCCGGCGCCCAGCGCTGCGGCGTCCTGTGGAGCGGCGACCAGAGCCTGTCCTGGGACTACATCCGCTGGCAGATCCCCACCTACGCCGGCGCCACCATGTCCGGCATCGCCTACAACACCGGCGACGTCGGCTCCATCTACCGGCGCGACCCGAAGATGTACACCCGCGACCTCCAGTGGAAGTCCTTCCTCCCGGCCATCATGACCATGGACGGCTGGGCCAAGGACATGGCCGGCAAGGAGCAGCGCGACCAGCAGCCCTGGCTGGACGGCGAGCCGTACACCTCGATCAACCGCAAGTACCTCCAGCTGAAGGAGCGGCTGCTGCCGTACATGTACACGCTGTCGGCGGAGGCCACCAGGACGGGCATCGGCGCGGTGCGCCCGCTCGCCCTGGAGTACCCGGACGACCCGGCGGCCCTCGGCCCGAACGCCAAGTACGAGTTCCTGGCCGGGCCGGACTTCCTCGTCGCACCGGTCTACTCCGACACCTCGGTGCGCGACGGCATCTACCTGCCCAAGGGCACCTGGACCGACTACTGGACCGGGCGCACCTACCAGGGCCCCACCACGATCAACGGCTACTCCGCGCCGCTGGACACCCTGCCGCTGTTCGTCAAGGGCGGCTCGATCGTGCCGATGTGGCCCGAGGGCACGCTGTCCTGGGAGAACCGGGACCGCACCCGGCTCGACTACGACCTCTACCCGCAGGGCGACTCCTCGTACACCCTGTACGAGGACGACGGCGTCACCCGCGGCTTCGCCGCCGGCGCCTCGGCCACCCAGCGGGTGGACGTCCGCGCCCACGGGCCGGTCACCGTCGTCAAGGTCGGTGCCAGCGTGGGGAGTTACACCGGCAAGCCGGCCGAGCGGGGGTACCGCTTCACCGTGCACGGCAAGCCCGCCCCGCGCCTGGTCGTCACGCAGGGCGGACCGCTGCCCCAGCTGGACTCGGCGGCGGCGCTCGACTCGGCCGCCTCGGGCTGGTACCACGACGCCGCGACCGGGGTCACGCAGGTCAAAACGCCTGCCGTCGCCACCGACCACGGCTTCTCCGTCGAACTGATCCACGGCGGCCGCTGACCGGCCGGATGCCGCAGGGCCCCCTCGCGAACCACTGCGAGGGGGCCCTGCGGCGCTCCGGGGCCGCCGTGTCCGGGGCCGCTCTGTCCGGGGCATTCCCCGGCCCGCCCCCGTCCCGTAGCGTGGCGGGGGTGAACGCGAACCCGTCCACCCCCGCCCGGTACGACGCCGTGATCGTCGGCGGCGGCCACAACGGGCTGGTGGCCGCCGCCTACCTCGCCCGGGCCGGACGCCGGGTCCTGCTGCTCGAACGGCTGCCCCTGGTCGGCGGGGCCGCCGTCTCCACCCGGGCGTTCCCGGGCGTGGACGCCCGGCTGTCGCGCTACTCCTACCTGGTCAGCCTGCTGCCGCACAAGATCGTCCAGGAGCTGGGCCTGCGGCTCGACCTGCGGCGCCGCCGGATCGCCTCGTACACCCCCACCGTCCGGGACGGGAAGCCCACCGGCCTGCTGGTGGACGCCGCCGACCCCGGCCGGACCGGGGAGGCGTTCCGGGCCCTCACCGGAACCGACCGGGAGTGGGAGGCCTGGCAGCGCTTCTACGGCATGACCGGGCAGGTCGCCCGACGGGTCTTCCCGACCCTCACCGAACCGCTGCCCGCACGCGCCGAACTGCGCCGGCGGATCGCCGACGACGCCGCCTGGACCACCCTGTTCGAACGGCCGCTGGGCGAGACGATCGAACGGACCTTCAGCGACGACCTGGTCCGCGGGATCGCCCTGACGGACGCGCTGATCGGCACCTTCACCCACGCCCACGACCCCTCGCTCCGGCAGAACCGCTGCTTCCTCTACCACGTGATCGGCAACGGGACGGGCGACTGGGACGTCCCGGTCGGCGGCATGGGCGCGGTGACGGACGCGCTGGCCGAAGCGGCCCTGGCCGCCGGTGCGGAGCTCCGCACCGGGTGCGAGGTCACCGCCATCGCCACCGACGGCCACGGCGACGCCGAGGTGACGTACCGCCACCAAGGCGGCGAGGCCACCGCGGCGGGCCGCCGGGTGCTGGTCAACGCCGCCCCGGCCACCCTGGCCCGCCTCCTCGGCGAGGAGCTCGGGCCCGCGCCCGCGCCCGAGGGCGCCCAGCTGAAGGTCAACCTGGTGCTGCGCCGGCTGCCGCGCCTCCGGGACGCCGGCGCGGACCCCCGGGAGGCCTTCGCGGGCACCTTCCACATCGCCGAGGGCTACCGGCAGTTGGAGACCGCCTACGCCGAGGCGGCGGCCGGCCGGATGCCCTCCGCACCCCCGTCGGAGATCTACTGCCACACCCTCACCGACCCCAGCATCCTGGGCCCCGAAGCCGTCCGCCAGGGCCTCCAGACGCTGACCCTGTTCGGCCTGCACATGCCCGCCCGGCTGTTCACCGACCCGGCCGCCAAGGAGCGCGCCCTGGCGGCCAGTCTGGCCCAACTGGACGAGGTGCTGGCCGAACCGATCGTCGACTGCCTCGCGCCGGACGCTACCGGCCGACCCTGCGTGGAAGCCAAGACCCCGCCCGACCTGGAACGGGAGATCGGCCTGCCCGGCGGCCACATCTTCCACCGGGACCTCTCCTTCCCGTTCGCGACCGGGCCCGTGGACGGCCCCGCCGCCCGCTGGGGCGTGGCGACGGCCCACCCGAACGTCCTGCTGTGCGGCGCGGGCGCCGTCCGCGGCGGCGGAGTCAGCGGCATCCCCGGCCACAACGCCGCCCGGGCCGCCCTCGAATCCCTGTCCGACTAGGACATATCGGCGCAGGTCAGCCCCGGTCTGCGTCGGCCTCGGCGATGGCCTCGGCGGTGGTCTTCAGGTCGTGCAGCCACCCGTCGAGGCCCTGACGCAGGATCGCGGTCGCGGTGGGGACGTCCGCGTCGACCTGGGGCCCGGTGTGGGTCTCCTCGGTGCTCACCCGGACGCCGCCCTTGACCTTGGTGAAGTTCCACACGTGGACGCCGTCGATGTGCAGCCCTTCGGCGTCGGCGGGGCCGGTCCAGCGGAGGCAGGACTCCCGCTTGAGCTGCTGGACGGTCGAGGTGATGTCCAGGCTGGTGGCGGTGGTCGCGGGGTTGGGCGGGAGCGGGGTCGTCCACCGGAACGCCGAACCCGGGCGCAGGCGGCCGTGGTCGAGGCGCTCCGCGCTCGCGACGGGGCCCTGCCAGGACGGCCAGCGCTCCACGTCGGTCTGCAGCTTCCAGATGGTGTGCAGCGGCGCGTGGATCACCGTCTCGGCCCGGTAGCGGACCTGGGCCCGGGGGTCGACGCCCTCGCCGCGGCAGGTCAGGGACGGACCGGGGCGCGAGGTGGCGGCCCCGGCGGGCGCGGCCGCGGCGCCGAGGAGGCTGACGACGAGCGGGACGGCGAACAGGGCGGCGCGGATGCCGGTGCTGCGGGTGCCGGACATGGAATTCCCCTTGGTCGAGTGTCAGTTGGTGGGCGGGCGTTGCCTGTCGAGCTGCGAACGCGGCGGTGGCCCTGCGCTCGTGCGGTGGCCCTGCGCTCGATAGATGCTTGCGCGTTCGTTAGAAGTTATAACGCGGATCCGCGTGAGGGGTCAACAGCTTTCGTGACACCCTCTAACCAGAGGCTCGAACGGTGAGCGGCGGAGCGCCCCCAAACTCTCCTTATGGGACGGAACGTGTCGAACCCGGGACCCTACGTGACCTTCGCCCCCACCCCGGTCGGCGCGACACCGGGCCACCCGGCCATAAGTCCTGCTTGGCGAGGGGCCTATGAACCGTCGTTGGACGCGGCGGCGCGATCGGCTCGATGTTGGCCGCATGACGTCTCCCGCCGCGTCCGACGCGGCCGCCGTGAACCACCGCAGGGCCCCGCACGAGATCGCCGTGGTGGGCGCAGGCGCCGCCGGCACCCTGACGGCGCTGCGCCTGCTCCACCACGCGGCCGCCGGGAGACCCGCACCGGCCCGGATCTGGCTCATCGACCCCGGGCCCGCGGGCCCGGGGCTGGCGTTCGGCACCGACGCGCCGCACCACCTGCTGAACGTCCGGGCCGGCCAGATGAGCGCCCACCGGGACGACCCCGGCCACTTCGTGCGCTGGCTCGGCGACCGCGGCGGCGAGCACGACTTCGTCCCCCGGCGCCTCTTCGGCCGCTACCTCGCCGAGAGCCTGGCGGCGGCGGCCGACCAGCCCGGCACCCCCGACCTGGTCCGGGTCCCCGACCGCGTCGTCGCCCTCACCCACCGACCGCAGGCGACCACCCCGCCGCTGCGCCTGTGGCTGCACGACGGGCCGCCGCTCGACGTCGACGCGGCGGTGCTGGCCCTGGGCAACTTCGCACCCGGCCAGGCCTGGGCACCGCCGGCGCTGCGCGACTCCGGGCAGTTCCTGGCCGACCCCTGGGCACCCGGCGCCCTGGCGGCCGTCCCCGAGGACCGCGACGTCCTGCTCGTCGGCACCGGCCTGACCATGGTCGACATGGCGCTCAGCCTGCAACGCCCCGGCCGCGTCGTCCACGCCCTGTCCCGGCACGGCCTGGTCCCCCGACCCCACGCCACCACCCCGCTCACCGCGCCGGTCGCCCCGCTCACCATGCCGGTCGCCCCGGTCGCCCCGCAGCTCGACGCCCGTGCGGGGCTGCCCGCGCTGCGCCGGGCGGTGCTGTGCCAGATCGCCCGCTGCCGCCGCGTCCACGGCGACTGGCGGGCCGGGGTCGACAGCCTCCGCCCCCTCACCAGCGCCCTGTGGCAGCAGCTCCCACCCGCCGACCAGGCCCGGCTGCTGGCCCGGGACCTCCGGCTCTGGGAGACCCACCGCCACCGGATCCCGCCGGTCAGCGCCAAGGCCCTGCGCGCCGCCGTCGACGCGGGTCTGGTCAGCATCGGCCGGGGCACCGTGGCCGACGCCAAGACCACCTCGGACGGCCCCGACGGGGGCGGCGAGGTCGGCGAGGTCATCGACGTCCGGCTGGACGACGGCCGCGCGCTGCGGGTGGGGGCGGTGCTGAACTGCACCGGCTCCGAGGCCGAACTCACCCGGGTCGACGACCCGCTGATCACCGACCTGCTCACCACCGGCCTCAGCTCCCCCGCCCCCGGGGGGGGGGGGGGGGGGACCCCCCCCCCCCCGCCCGGCCCACCCCCCCGGCGGCCGGGCGCCGGCACCGCTGTGGACGCTGGGCTCGCTGCGACGCGGCAACCTGCTGGAGACCACCGCCATCCCGGAGATCCGCTGCCAGGCCGACGACCTCGCCCTGCTGCTGGGCCGCGGCGCGGTGGGGACGCCGAGCGGGCCGGGAGCGCCGAACGGAGCGGTACCGGCCCGCTGAGCGGGCACGCACGTCAGGGGGGGGGGGCGCGGGGCGGGCCCGCGCGCGCCCGCGCGCGGGCCGCCGC
>NZ_JBHWIR010000006.1:0-9069 GCF_042731835.1 Kitasatospora sp. NPDC059817
CCCACCGGGCGCCGGCAACCCCTCCCACCGGGGGGCGGGGTTGGCCCCCCCCCCGGCCCCCCCCGCGGGGCCCCCCCCCCCCCCCCCCCCCGCCCCCGGGGGGGGGGGGGGGCCGGGCCGTCGGTGGTTCGCCGGGGGTTAGTCGAAGGCGCGGCGCTGGCGGCCGGTGCCGTAGTTGGAGCCGGACTTGGCGCCGCTGCCGGGCTTGGCGCGGCCGGAGGAGCGGCCGATGAAGCCGGCCGCCTGGGGGCGGTCGCCCTGGGCGGCGGCGCCGCCCATGCGCTGCTTGGGGCGGGGGCGGCGCGGGTTGCCGTTCATGTCGACGTCGGCGGGCAGCGCGGAGCGCTTGCCGGGGCGGCGGCGCGGGTTGCCGGACTTGGCGTCGGCCTTGGCGGCGGGGGCCTCGGCGGGCGCGGGGACGGCGACGGCGACCGCGACGCCGCTGGGGGTGCGGGCGCCGGTGATCTTGGCGAGGTCGGCGTCGCCGGGGCGGACCTTGGTGACGGTGGGGCGGATGCCCGCGACCGTCATCAGCCGGTTGACCTCGCGGCGCTGCTCGGGCAGGACGAGGGTGACGACGGTGCCGGACTCGCCGGCCCGGGCGGTGCGGCCGCCGCGGTGCAGGTAGTCCTTGTGGTCGACCGGCGGGTCGACGTTGACGACCAGGTCGAGGCCTTCGATGTGGATGCCGCGGGCGGCGACGTTGGTGGCGATCAGCGCGGTGACGTGGCCGTCGCGGAACTGGTCGAGGACCCGGTTGCGCTGCGGCTGGGACTTGCCGCCGTGCAGGGCCGCGGCCCGGACGCCGGTGGCGAGCAGCTGCTTGGCGAGGCGGTCGGCGCCGTGCTTGGTGTGCACGAACATGATCACGCGCCCGTCGCGGGAGGCGATGTGCGCGGTGGTGGACGCCTTGTCGGCCTGGTCCAGCTGGAGGACGTGATGGTCCATGGTGGTGACCGCGCCGGCCGACGGGTCGACCGAGTGGGTGACCGGGTCGGTGAGGAAGCGCTTGACCAGGCGGTCGACGTTGCGGTCCAGGGTCGCGGAGAACAGCATCCGCTGCCCGCCCTCGGCAACCTGCTCCAGTAGCTTGCTGACCTGCGGGAGGAAGCCCATGTCGGCCATCTGGTCGGCCTCGTCGAGGACGGTGATGGCGACGTCGGACAGGTTGACGTCACCACGGCCGATCAGGTCGTCGAGCCGGCCGGGGGTGGCGACCAGGACCTCGGTGCCACGGCGGACGGCGTTGGCCTGGCGGTTGATCGACATGCCGCCGACGACGGTGGTGATCCGCAGGTTGACGGCGGTCGCGTAGGGGGTGAGCGCGTCGGTGACCTGCTGGGCGAGCTCGCGGGTGGGCACCAGGACGAGCGCCAGCGGGTAGCGGGCGACGGCGCGGCGCCCGGCGGTGCGGGCGAGCAGCGGCAGGCCGAAGGCGAGGGTCTTTCCGGAGCCGGTGCGGCCGCGGCCGAGCACGTCGCGGCCGGCGATCGAGTCGGGCAGGGTGGCGCCCTGGATCGGGAACGGCGCGATGACGCCTTCGCGGGTGAGCGTGCTGAGGATGCCCTTGGGCAGGTCCAGCTCGGCGAAGGTGTCCGCCGGGGGCCGGGCCGGGGTGCCCTCGACGACGGTGAATTCGGCGGCCTCGGGCACGGCGGCGGCGCGGGTGTTCTTGGGGGCGCCGGTGCGGCCGCGCGGCTTGCGGGCGCGCTCGGCGTCGCCGGTACCACGCGGGTTCTCGCCGCGGCGGGCGCGGTCTCCGGCGCCGGTGCGGCCGGCGTTCTCGCCACGGCCGGTGTTCTCGGCACGGCCGGCGCCGGCGCTGCGGCGCGGGTTCTCGCCGCGGCGGGCCTGGTCGGTGGTGCGGGCGGCGCGGTCACGCGGCGGGCGGGCAGGGGTGGTCACGAAGTCTCCATACGTCGGTCGGCAGCCCCGGGTAGGGGCTGGTCGGCCGTCGGTAGGAAATTCGCCGCCCCGGCCGTACGGCGGCATGCGCGGGGGCCCGCACCGTGTGGTACGGGCCCCCGCTTCGCGAGATCGCGAGTCAGCGTGGAGGCTGACGTCAGATGACGCGGATGTTCTCGGCCTGCGGGCCCTTCTGGCCCTGGGTGACGTCGAACTCGACCTGCTGGCCCTCGACGAGCTCACGGAAGCCGTTCGCCACGATGTTCGAGTAGTGGGCGAACACGTCCGGGCCGCCCTCGGCCTGCTCGATGAAGCCGAAGCCCTTTTCGCTGTTGAACCACTTCACGGTGCCGGTAGCCATAACCGTCTCCTCAAAAACTGGGGCATCAGGGATTCACACCGCGTGAACCCCGGAGTAGCCGCGATCCCCATCCGGAGACTGAAACACCGGACAAAACAAATGCGCCTGTTGGTTGGAACCAGCAGGCGCACACATACGTTCATGGGAACCAAAACTGCAACTGGGTCGACTGTAGCACGGCGACACCCCGATTGACCGGGGACTTTTGTGCTCGACAGATCACGTTTGGCGGCCAGGAAAAGGGGGCAAGCGGCGCCCCGCCGAAGCGGGACGCCGCCTGTTTGGCGCGTCGGTCGGGCGTCGCCCGTGTCCGAACGAAGCGATCAGCGCCGTCCGGCCGGCTCCGGCACGCCGTACGCGTCCGCCGCCGGCGCCGGGCCGGCACCGTGGCCCCCGCCGTGGCCATGCTCGGGGTCGGCGCCGTGGCCGGGCCACCAGGCCCGGTTGCCGATCAGCGCGGTGAGCGCCGGGGTGAAGAACATCGCCATCACGAAGGCCGCCAGCACGATGCCGAAGGCCATGGCGAAGCCGAACTCCATCATGAAGGTGTTGCCGGCGAGCATGAACGTCCCGAACGAGGCCGCCAGGATGAAGCCGGCCGCGGCGACGGTCGGGCCTGCGTGGCGCAGCGCCTCGCGGGCCGCCTCGCGCGGGCTGCGGCCCGCGCGGGCCTCCTCGCGCAGACGGGCGATGATCAGGATGTTGTAGTCCGTCCCGATCGCCACCACGAAGAGGTAGATGAGGATCGGCATCATGAACATCAGGCCGGTCTCGTTGCCGATCTTCTGGAAGATCAGCGTGGTGGCGCCCAGCGTGGCGCTGAAGCCGAGGCCGACCGAGGCCATCAGGTACCAGGGGGCGACCACGCTGCGCAGCTGGAGGGCCAGGATGAGCAGGATCAGCAGCCCGGCGATCGGGAAGACCAGCTTGTAGTCGTGGGTCATCGCCAGGTTGATGTCCTTGAACACCGAGGTGAGGCCGCCGACCTTGGCCTCGCTGCCGGCCGGGGCCTGCGCGTGGGCGACGGTGCGCAGCTCGGTCACCGCGTCGATCGCCTCGTTGCTGGCCGGGGCGTCCTTGAGCATGACGGTGAACTGGGCGGTGGCGCCGTCGGCGCTGATGCTCTTGGCGTCGGCGCTCGGCGGGTAGACCTTGGAGACCCCGACGACGCCCTGCAGCTTGTCGGCGTAGGCCGGGAAGGAGGCCGGGTCGAGCTTCTTGCCGTCGGTGCTGCTCAGGTAGACCTGGCTCGGGTCGGCGGCGCCGGCGGAGAAGCCCTTGGCCATCGTGTCCTGGACGACCATCGACTCCTTGTCCTTGGGCATGGAGCTGCCGGCCATGTCGAAGTTGCCGTTGTAGCCGAGCGCGCCCACGGACAGGGCGACCAGTACGCCGCCGGAGGCGACGGCGGCCAGTGCCGGGCGCTTCTGGACGATCCGGCCGAGCGCGGTGAAGCGCGCGGTGCTCGGCTCGTTCGTCCACTTCTTGCCGGGCCAGAAGACGGCGCGGGCGGGGATGACCGCGAGCAGTGCGGGGGCCAGGGTGATCGAGGCCAGGGCGGTGACCACGACCGCGATCGCCAGCGCGGGGCCGAGCGCCTGGAACATGCCGAGGCTGGAGAGGATCAGCGCGGCGAAGGCGATGGTGACGGCGCCGGCGGCGGAGGCGATCGCCTCGCCGACCCGGCCGACCGCGTTGGCGACGGCGGCGTTGCGGTCGTCGCCGGCCCGCAGCCGCTCGCGGTAGCGGAAGGCGAGGAACAGGAAGTAGTCGGTGCCGACGCCGAGCACGACGACGATCAGGATCGCCATCAGGATGGGTGTGCTCTTGAGGTCGAAGATGTCGGTCGCGTAGTTGATCAGGCCGATGGAGGCGGGCAGCGCGATCATCAGCGAGACCAGGACCGGCAGCAGGCCGGCCAGGATGCCGCGGAAGATGATGCCGACGATCACGATGACCAGCAGCACCGTGGCCATGGTGATGATGCCCTCGGCCGAGCCGGAGGCTTCCTTCTGGTCGAGCGCCTGGGCGGCGGGGCCGCCGAGCTGGAACTTCAGGTCGGTGCCGGAGGCCAGCGCCTTGCCGTCGTCACGGATGGCCTTGGCGATGTCCGCGGTCTTGTTCTGGTCCTGCTGCTTCGACTTGTCGACGGCGATCATGGCCATCGCGTACTTGTGGTCCGGGGATATGCCCAGCTGGTCGGACGGCGGGATGATCTTCTCGACGCCGTCGATCTTCTTGGCCGTCAGGTCCTGGACGAGCTTGCCCATCGCGGCCTTGTCCGCGTCGGTGAACGCGGCGCCGTCGTTGCGCTCGAAGAGTGCGAGCGCGCCCGGGGTGAAGGCGGCCGGGAAGGCCCGCTCCTGCACCTGTGCGGCCTGGATGGACTCGTAGTGCTTGGGGAGGAACGCGGCTTCGTCGGTCTGCGAGCTGACCTTCGGCGCGGTCATGATGACGGCGATCATTCCGATCACCCACGCGATGATCACCCACCACGCGCGGCGTACGACGAATTGTCCTAGTCGGTGGAACATGCTCGATGCCTCCTGGGCATGGTTCACCGCAGCCCTTGGGGGACGGGACGCCGGGCGACGGCTGGACCGGTGGGAGACGCGCGGCGGCGCTCCCTAGCCGGTCGGCAGGTAAGTAGGTCTGGGCGTCATCCTACGAGCACTTGCTTGCCGACCGGCAAGGAGCCCCCGTGGTCCAACCCCCGTCGGGGCCGCCGCTCAGCGGCCCCGACCCAGTTTCCCCCGGGCGCACCACCCTTGACCTCGTGCTCCGGGTGGAGACAGCTCCCCCTCAGGGTGGATCTCTCCCCCTACCCCCTAGGAGGAGATGTCAGGGTAGGAAGGTAGGGAAAACCCCACCCCGGTCCGTCATGATGATCACCGTCCGGAGGCCTCCGGATGAACGCCGCCCCAACGGAGCACCGCCATGATCCCCTTCGACGAAGGCCGCGCCCGGCTGCTGCTCGCCCACGCCTGCGAGTCCGCCGGACTGCCCGGCCCCGGCGACGCCCGGCTGCTCGCACTCGGCGAGAACGCCGTCTTCGACCTCGGCGACCCTGCCGTCGTCGCCAAGGTCGGCCGCGGCCCCGAACTGTACGAACGGGCGCGGCACGAACTCGCCGTCGCCCACTGGCTCGCCGCCCAGGACGTCCCGGTGGTCCGCCCGTACGACGCGGTGGAAGCCGAGCCCCAGCTCGCCCACGGGCACCCCGTCACCTTCTGGCACCGGCTCGCCCCCGCCGTCCGCCCCGCCCGCCCCGCCGACCTCGCCCCGCTGCTGCGCACCCTGCACCGGCTGCCGCTGCCGCCCTTCCCCCTCGCCCACCGCGACCTGCTGGCCCCCGTCGAACGCTGGCTGGCCTCCGCCGAGGGCCACGTCGACCCGGCCGACGTCGCCTTCCTGCGCCACCGCCGCGACGGCTTCGCCGCCGCCCTGCCCGACCTCGCCCCGCACCTGCACCCCGGCGTGATCCACGGCGACGCACTGCCCCGCAACGTCCACGTCGGCCCGGACGGGCCCGTCCTGCTCGACCTGGAGAACGTCTCGCACGACCTGCGCGAACACGACCTGGTGGTCCTCGCGCTCAGCCACGACCGGTACGGCGTGCCCGGCGAGGAGTACCGGGCCTTCGTCGAGGCGTACGGCTGGGACGTGCGCGCCTGGCCCGGTTTCGCGGTGCTACGCGGGGCCCGGGAGACCGCCAGCGCCTCCTGGGTCGCCCAGCAGGTACCCGGCAACCCGGCCGCGCTGGCGGAGTTCCGGCGCCGGGTCGCCTCGCTGCGGGAGGGCGCCACCGAGGTGCGCTGGTACCCGTTCTGAGGCGTCGGGCTCCTGGGGCGTCGAGCTTCCGAAGTGACGGCTCCTGAAGTGCCGGGACGCCCCCGGCACGGCCCCCGGGATACCCGGCGGGCCGCGGGGGCGCCAACCGGGCGCGTGTGAGAAGACTCCTACGGCGCTGCGGTCCGCTCCGCAACCAGGGCACGTACGCTCGGCGTCCTATCGGACAGTCATCCTGACCGAGGGATCGGCGCCCGTCCTCTGCACCCCTCTGCACCACAGGAGCCGCCGCCATGCCCCACTCCGCCACCCGCCGGCCCTCCCCCCCGACCCGTACCGCGCTCACGGCCCGCCGTCGGCTGGTCGCAGGCTGCGTCGTGGCGGCCGCCGCCCTGGGACTGGCCGCGTGCGGCACCGCCAGCGGAGCCCTCCAGCCGACGTCCGGCGTCAGCACCCAGCCCCCGATCACCCTCGCGCCGACCGACGGCCGGCCGACCGACGGGCCCGTCGCCACCGTCGCGCCCACCCCCGACTCCGACGGCGCACCCGCCTCCGCCGCCCCGCCGGCCGTCCCGAAGCCGCACACGCCCCAGGCGCCGGCCGGGACGAGCGCCCCGCCCCACGGCGGCACGCCGAGCACCCCGGTCACCACCACGGCCGTCGCGACCACGCCCGCGGGCACCCCCGCGCCGCCGCCCGCGCCGGTCAAGCCGGGCACCGTCATCGGCTCCACCGCCTCCGGCGGCCGCACCGTGGCGCTCACCTTCGACGACGGCCCCGGCCCCGCCACCGGCCAGATCCTCGACCTGCTCGCCCAGTACCACGCCAAGGCCACGTTCTGCGAGATCGGCCAGAACGCCGCCGCCAACCCGGCCCTGGTCAAGCGCGTCCTCGCGGCCGGCCACCGGCTCTGCGACCACAGCGTCCACCACCCGCAGCCGTTCGCGAAGCTCCCCCACGACAAGGCCGTCTACGAGATCTCCGCCGCCAGGGACATGATCGTCAAGGCCGGCGGCCCCGGCACCCGGGTCGACTGGTTCCGCGCCCCCGGCGGCGGCTTCAACGCCGACAACGAACAGATCACCGCGAGCCTCGGCATGTCCTCGCTCGGCTGGTCCGTCGACCCGCGCGACTGGTCCCGCCCGGGCGTGCCCGCCATCGTCTCCACCGTGCAGAAGCAGCTCAAGCCCGGCGGCGTGATCCTGATGCACGACGGCGGCGGCGACCGCACCCAGACCGTGGCCGCGCTCAAGCAGCTGCTGCCCTGGCTAGTCGCCCAGGGCTACACCTTCGACTGGCCCGCCGAATAGCCGACTCACCGGCCACCCCGGGGGCGGCTACCTCATCGGCCACCGCGGGTCGACCACGGCCTGCGGGTCCTTGCCGCGGCGCAGCCACGCCTGCAAGCCCTCCGCCCACTCCCGGTACCAGCCGATCTGGCGCCCGTGCAGCTCGGCCGGCGCGACGTCGCCGACCTCGGCCCGGTAGCGCTCGGCGAGCGCGACGGCGACCCGGACGGCCGCCAGCGCGTCGCTGCCCGCCTCGTGCGCGTCCGTCAGCTCTACGCCGTACACCTCGCAGACCCGCTGCAGGGTGCGCGAGCCCTTGCGGTACTTGTCCACCGCCCGGTCGACGACCAGCGCGTCCAGCACCGGCCCGACCGGGGCGCCGAGGCGCTCGGCGAGCGGCACCAGCCCGTACCGGCGCAGCTCGGCGTCGAGCAGCGACAGGTCGAACGGCGCGTTGAACGCGACCACCGGGCGCCCTGCGGCAAGCCGCTCGCAGAGCGCGCCGGCTATCTCCTCCACGGCCTCCTTGGCCAGCCGGCCCTTGCCGCGGGCCAGGTCGTCGCCGATGCCGTGGATCGCCTCCGCCTCGGCCGGGATCGGGACCCCGGGGTCGAGCAGCCAGTGCACGGCCCCCACCCGGCGGGCCCCGACGGTGTCCACGAGCGCGGCCGTGACGATGCGGTCCACGGCCGGGTCGGTGCCCGTGGTCTCCAGGTCGAAGCCGACCAGTGGCTGCTGCCACCAGCTCATAAGGGGGTGTCCTTCCGTCCTGCCTCTCGAAACAGCCCCCATCATCACCCGCCCCACCGACAACCCGGCCGCTGGGGGAGCTGATCCCGCTGCTCGGCGCCCTAGTCTGGTCCTCGGACCTGAGCGAAGGAGCCGACCATGAGTACCTCCCCGGATCTGCCCGTGCCCCCTCACCGGCCCGACGAGCCCCACCCGTTGCGGACGATCAGAGAGATCCGCGGGTCCCTCCCCGAGGAGCAGGTCAAGCACTTCGACGCCGAGCTCGCCGACACCGACATCGACGCGCTGCCGGCGATACTGCACCGCTGGGCGACGCTGGGGAACGACGGTTTCCTCGACCAACTCCTGTCGACGCCCTTCGAAGGGCTGGAGTTCGGGTCCCGCTCCTACGACGACGCGGCGGGCACCGAGTGATCTATCTGCTGGACACCAACGTGGTCGCCGAGCTCACCACGCGGCCGAAGCCGGCCCCCGCCGTCGTCGAATGGGCCCGCTCCGTCCCTGCGACGGCGCTCTGCCTCAGCGTCATCACCGTCGCGGAAGTCGAGGCTGGGGTCGCGGCCACGTCCGATCCGCTACGCCGAGCCGTGTTCGAGCATGTCCTGGAGGGCATGCGGGTGGAGTACCGGGGCCGGATCGCGGCCATCGGTGAACGGGAGGCCGCCGCGTACCTCGCTGTCCACCGCCGGCTCAAGAGCGCCGGGACGAACATCGATCCGCCCGACGCGCTGATCGCGGCCACTGCCATCGCGAACGGTTGGACGCTGGCCAGCCGGAACGTCAAGCATCTCGCCCGGACCGGTGCGATCGTGCTGAACCCGTGGGAGTACTGAGGGTGCGTCACGTGTTCGCCCCGGTCCGCGCGGGCGGGACCGGGGGGAACCGGGGGGTGAGGTGGGGGGGGGGGGGGGGGGGCCGAGCCCCTCGGGGGGGTGGGGGGGGCCGGGGTGGGCGGAGAATCAGGGGCGGATAAAC
>NZ_JBHWIR010000006.1:9079-64501 GCF_042731835.1 Kitasatospora sp. NPDC059817
GCGCTACGCTAAACCATCGCGCCCGCAGGGGGGGTTGGTGGCTCCCCCGGGGGTTTTAGGGGGGGGGTGTCCGTTTTGCGCCCGGGTCCGCTCGGGCGGACCGGGGCGAACACGGGCGTTCAGGTGGTGGTGAGGAGGGTGCGGCCGAGCCAGTCGGTGGTGTCGTGGGCGCCGGGGAGGACGTAGAAGTAGCCGCCGCCGGTGGGGCGGAGGTGGCGGGCGAGGGGTTCGGCGTTGAGGCGGGTCTGGACGGCTTCGAACTGGCGGGCCACGTCCTGCTGGTAGCAGCAGAAGGCGAGGCCGAGGTCGGGTTCGCCGTCGGGGTCGAGGCCGCGGTCGTAGTTGAAGGCGCGGCGCAGGATGCGGCTGTCGCGGGTGCCGTCGGTGCGGGGGTTGGCGAGGCGGATGTGGGAGTCGAGGGGGATGACGGCGCCGTCGGGGTCGTTGCGGTAGTCGGGGGTGTCGGTCTCGCCGGCGGCGCCGAGCGGGGCGCCGTCGTTCTTGCGCCGGCCGATCAGGCGTTCCTGCTGCTGGAGCGGCACCTCGTCCCAGCCGGCGACGAGGGTGCGGATGGCGCGGATGACCTGGTAGCTGCCGCCGGCGGCCCAGCGCGGTTCGTCGCCGCCCTCGCCGACCCAGACGAGGGCGTCCAGTTCGCGGGCGTTCGCGGTGTCGGGGTTCTCGATGCCGTCCTTGAAGCCGAGCAGGTTGCGGGCGGCGCCGGTGGGGCGGGAGCGGTTCTGGAAGCCGTCGAGCTGCCAGCGCGGGCGGATCAGGCCGTGGGTGCTGCGCAGCAGGTCGCGGATGGTGTGCTGGACGGTGTCGCGGTTCTCGGCGCAGATCTGGAGCGAGAGGTCGCCGTGGCATTCGGCGGGGCGCAGCGCGTCGACGGGGAAGGGGCGCATGGCGGTGAGCCGGCGGGGGCGGTGGCGGGTGAGGCCGTAGCGGGTGTCGAAGAGGGAGGCGCCGACGGCGACGGTGACGGTGAGGTCGTCGGTGGGCAGGTCGGGGCCGAGGGTGCCGCTGTCGGAGGGGGCGGTGGCGGGGCCGAGGTCGGGCGGGGTGCCGCCGGTGGTGAGGAAGCGGATGCGGTCGGTGAGGGTGCGCAGGAGGGTTTCGAGGGCCTTACGGTCGCGGGCCTTGACGTCGAGGGCGAGGAAGGTGCCGTAGCCGGGGGGCGGGTTGGTGATGCCGGCCTGGTGGCGGCCGTGGAAGTCGATGCGCCGGGTGGCGGGGCGGGGCTCGGCCTGGGCTGGGTGGGCGCCGGTGAGGGTGAGGGCTCCGGCGGTGGTGGCGCCGAGGGCGGTGCGCAGGAGGCCGCGGCGGGTGGCGCGGGGGTGTTCGGAGCCGGTGGAGTGCGGGCTGTCGATCATGGACGGGACGCTAACAAGCGGTCGGGCCCGGTGCTCGGGTGAGCGCCGCGCCCGACCGCCGGTCACCATCCGTCCGGCCTACTCCCCTCACCCGGGCGAGGGTCACCCGGGTGAGGGCCGCTGAGCGAACGTCACCAGGAGACCGCCACCGGGCGAAGGTCACCGGGCGAACGTCACCGGGCGCGGGCGAGGGCGATCCGGCTGGGCAGCACGCTGGCGGCGACGGCCAGGGCGAGGCAGACGGCCGCGGCGGCGCCGAGCGGGAGCCAGGGCAGCTGCGGGTCGATGGCGGCCTGGCCGGCCAGGATGCGGTGGTTGAGCAGGGCGGTGGTGCCGTACTGGGTGAGGGCGGTGACGGCGAGGGCCAGGACGGCGGCGGTGGCGACGACCAGGACGGCTTCCAGGGCGACCATGTGCAGCACCTGGCGGCGCAGGGTGCCGGCCAGCCGCAGGACGGTGAAGTCGCGTCGGCGGTCGGCGGCGGACATCACCATGGTGTTGGCGATCGCGATGAGCGCGTACAGCAGGGCGGGGCCGAGGATGGTCGTGGTGGCGATCCACGCGTAGTGGGCGCCGGGGTCGGGGCCGGGGGCGCGGGCGTCGATGAGTTCGCCGCCGAGCCGGTCGGCGGCCGGAGGTTCGGCGGAGAGGTGGACGGCGCCGGGGTGGGCGCCGGCCAGGTGGGCGGTGGTGGCGTCGCCGCTGAGCAGGATCTCGTCGAGGCCCAGCTGGGTGCGGTAGACGAGGGCGAGGCGCAGGGTGGTGACGGTGCCGTCGGCGAGGCGCAGGTGGACCTGGTCGCCGAGGGTCCAGCCGTGGCCGCGGGCCTGGTCGGTGGAGGCGGCGAGGGTGGCGCCGTGCAGGTCGGCGGCGGCGCCCTGGACGACGGGCAGGGTCCAGGCGGTGGCGAGGTCGCCGTCGACGACGGTGGCGGCGGAGGGGGCGGAGGCGGGTGAGTCCTCGCCGGGGTCGGCGAAGTCGGCGGGGGCGGCGCCGAGGCCGGTGACCACGGTGGGGGTGGTGGCGGTGGCGCGCAGGCCGGGCCGGTCGGCGGTGAGCCGGTGTGCGGCGTCGTCGGGCAGCGGGGTGGCGCCGGGGCGCAGCACGTACCGGGCGGCGGTGGTGGCCCGGTTCTGGGCGGTCATGGCGTCGGCGAAGGCGGCGGTGGAGCCGATGACGGTGCCGGTGAGGGCGATGGTGAGGAAGGCGGGGGTGGCGGTGGAGACGGTGCGGCGGACGGCGGTGAGCGCGTTCTGCCGGGCGAGCAGGGGTGCGGCGCCGACGGCGCGGGCCAGTGGCGCGCTGAGCGCCCGGACCAGGGGCGGGACGATCAGCGGGGCGAACAGGGCGAGGGCGGTGATCGTCAGCAGGTCGGCGCCGAGGACCCACTGGGAGGCGAGCTGCGGGTCGGCCGGCTGGTCGCCGGGGGCGGCGGGCATGGTCGGGGCGGCCAGGTAGTAGCCGACGGTGCCGGCCAGGGCGAGCAGTCCGGCGAGGGCGCAGGCCCAGCGCACGGGCGTCATGACCGTGCGGTCGACGGCGGCGTCGCCGAGTGCCTCGACGGCCCGGACCCGGCCGGCGCGCAGGGCGGCGGTGACGGCGCCGAGCAGGGCGACGAGCAGGCCGACGGCGGCGGCGGTGAGCAGCGGGGCGGGGGCCGGGTGCGCCGCGAAGCCGTCCGGGGCGGCGCCGCGGGCGACCAGCCAGGCGGCGAGGGCGGGCGCGCCGGGCAGGGCGAGCAGGCAGCCGGTGACGGCGGCGGCGAGGGCGACGACGGCGGCCTCGCCGGTGATCAGCCCGACGACCTGGCGGGGGGTGGCGCCGACGGCGCGCAGCATCGCGATCTCCTGGCGGCGCTGGGCGACGGCGAAGGCGAAGGTGCCGGCGACGACGAAGACCGCGACGAAGGCGGCCATCGCGGCGCTGAACAGGAGCACCTTGTGGAGGGAGGGCGCGCCGAGCGGGGAGTCGTCGCCGGCGGTGTTGTCGAGCAGGGTACCGGTGGTGGCGACCAGGGTGACGCCGAGGGTCAGGGCGAGGTAGGAGCCGGCGAAGGCGGCCTTGCGGCGGCGCAGTGCGGCGGCGGCGACGGGCAGCAGGGTGACGAGGGAACTCATGCGCCCACCTCGCTGCGCTCGGCGGGGGCGTTCGCCCACGCGCACCTCTCGATGATGAACTCGCTCCGCTCGTTCATGCCGCCGTCTCCAGGGCGGTCATCCGCTCGGCGATCTGCGGGGCGGTGGGGTGGTCGAGGTCGGCGACGAGGCGGCCGTCGGCGAGGAAGAGCACGCGGTCGGCGTAGGAGGCGGCGACCGGGTCGTGGGTGACCATGACGGTGCTCTGGCCGTCGCGGTCGACGAGTTCGCGCAGCAGGGCGAGGACGTCGCGGCTGCTGGCGCTGTCGAGGGCGCCGGTGGGCTCGTCGGCGAAGAGCACCTGCGGGCGGGTGATCAGGGCGCGGGCGATGGCGACGCGCTGCTGCTGGCCGCCGGAGAGCTGGGAGGGCAGGTGTCCGGTGCGTTCGCCGAGGCCGACCTGGGCGAGGGCGCGGTGGACGTCGGCGCGGTCGGGGCGGCGCCCGGCCAGGCGCAGCGGCAGGCCGACGTTCTGTTCGGCGGTCAGCGAGCCGACCAGGTTGAAGGCCTGGAAGACGAAGCCGAGCTTCTCGCGCCGCAGGACGGTCAGCCGGCTCTCGGTGAGTGCGGCGAGGTCGGCCCCGTCGAGGACGACCCGGCCGCCGTCGGGCCGGTCGAGCCCGGCGGCGCACTGGAGCAGGGTGCTCTTGCCGGAGCCGGAGGGGCCCATGACGGCGGTGAAGGTGCCGCGGGCGAAGTCGACGTCCACTCCCCTGAGCGCGTGGACGGCCTCCGGCCCGGTCCCGTAGGTGCGGCGCAGTTGTTCGAGGCGCAGTACGGCCCCGTCATCCCCCATGATCATCACGGGGGCTATGACTACCACGGCCGCCCCTGCTCCGACCAGCCCTGACCGCCGGGGCGGGCCCGGTTCAGGCGGCGGGCCCGGTTCAGGCGGCGGGCTCGCGGACCAGGTAGACGTCGATCGGGTCCTCGTGGTCGAGGACGAAGCCGTGGCGTTCGTAGAGGCGGCGGGCGGGGCTGCCCTGGAGGACGTCGAGGCGCACGGGCTCGCCGGCGGCGTCGGCCTGGGCGAGGAGGTGGCGCAGGACGGCGCTGCCGAGGCCGCGGCCCTGGTGGGCGGGGGCTAGGTAGAAGTGCTCGATCCAGCGGCCGCCCTGCTCGGCGGGGCGGACGGTGACGGAGCCGGCGAAGGCGCCGTCGACGAGGATGACGGAGCTGTGGCGGCTGGAGAAGCCCGCCCGCAGGCGCCGGCGGACCCGGTCGTCGTCGTAGCGGCCGAGGCGTTCGAGGTCGGCGCGCAGCACGACGGCCTTGAGTTCGGCGACGGGTTCGACGTCGGCGGCGGTGGCGGGGCGCAGGGTCCAGGCGGGGAGGCTGTTCACGGCCCGCAGTGTGGCAGCGGCCGCACCGGCCTGGCCAGCGGGTTTCGGGGGCCGGACGCCGGGGCGGGGCGCGCCGAGGGGCCGGGCGGTGGCCCGGCCCCCTCTTCCGACGGCGGTTCGGCTAGCGGGTGCCGAGGTCCAGGGCGGGGAAGGAGTAGTCGTCCCAGAGGGCGCGTTCGTCGTCGTGCGGGGCGTACTGGACGCCGGGGTTCAGGTCCCAGATCCGGGTGGCCCGCGCGTCGGCGGTGTAGGACGGCCAGCCCGGGTCGCCCTGGCGGGCGAAGGAGGCCCAGGCGTCGGCCACCCGCTCGGACAGCCGGGTGAGTTCGGGCCGCTGGGCGGCGACGGTCTGCGCGCCGCGCGGGATCGCGCCGAGGTCCAGGCCGCCGAAGACGAAGGGCAGTTCCAGGGTGTGCATGGCGCCCAGGTTCTGGGCGGCGGGCAGGCCGGGGACGTAGGGCACGTGCCAGTCGAACTGGTAGACGTAGGTGGGCCGCCAGCGGGACTGGGCCTCGGCCAGGCGCAGGGTGGGGATCCGCTCGGTCTGGTCGGTGAGCATCGCGTTCACCACCCGGCCCTCGGTGGCCCCGGGGCGGTCGGCGGCGTACCGGTCGTACATCTGCTGTTTGCGGTCGGCGAGCACCGGGGGCAGGGTGCGGTAGGCGCTCAGCGGGAGGTCGGGCAGCGTGGGGTCGAACAGCGCCCAGTAGTCGGTCTCGTTCTCGGTGGTGCCGGTCATCACGTCGACGTCGCGGGCGCTGCCGGCGGCGATCCGTTCGACGACCGGGCCGGGTACCAGCGCCCCGTCGATGGAGGGGCCGAAGAAGACCGCGGAGGACAGCCCGGAGAGCCCGTGCTGGACCTGTTCCTGGAGTTCGAGGACCTGTTGGGTGCTCAGCCGGTCGAGGTCCGCGACGGTGTGGATGCCGCCGGTGGCGAAGACCTTTCCGGCGGTGGCCTGCGCGGCGGCCGCGGTGTGCACCAGGTAGCCGGGCCCGCTCTCGACGATGGCGCGCTGGAAGAGCTGCTCGGGGTGGTCGCCGGCCAGCAGGGCGCTGATCGAGATCGCGCCGGCCGACTGGCCGAAGACGGTGACGTTGCCCGGGTCGCCGCCGAAGGCGCCGGCGTGCCGGCGCACCCAGGCCAGCGCGGCGCTCTCGTCGCGCAGCCCGTTGTTGCCTGAGCCGGCGTAGGACGGGTCGAGCGCGCCGAGTTCCGTCCAGCCCAGGATGCCGAGCCGGTAGTCCAGGTTCACCACGACGGCGTCGCCGCGCTCGGCCAGCAGGCCGCCGTCGAAGACGGGCTGGCCGGCGGCGCCGAGTTCGTCCGCGCCGCCGTGCAGGAAGACCATGACGGGTTTGCGGGCGCCGCCGCCGTGCGCCGACCACACGTTGAGGTACAGGCAGTCCTCGGTGCCGCCGCCGCCCGCGCTCAGGTCCTGCGGGCAGCCGGGGCGGGCCCGGGTGGCGCGCAGCGTTGCGGGCCAGGGCGCGGCCGGCTGCGGCGGGCGGAACCGGCGCTCGCCGGTGGGCGGCGCCGCGTACGGGACGCCCAGGTAGGCGCACCGGCCGTCCTGGGACACCCCCTGGAGGCGGCCGACGGAGGTCGCCGTACGGCAGCCGCCCGTCTCCCGGGCCTCGGCGGGGACGGCCGGCAGCAGGCCCAGCAGGGCCGCCGCCACACCGGCCAGTGCGAGCGGCCAGCGCGGGGGGACGGTTCGGCGGGCCTTGCCCGGCCGCCTTGCGCGCAACCCCGCCCCGGGCCCTTCGCGCAGCCTTCCGCGCGCGTCCCCCCATGCTGTTCCGCGCACTGTCCCGCGCTTTGTCCCGCGCTTCGTCCCGCGCTTCGTCCCGTACACCACGGCGCACTCCCCTCGGCATCGTCGCGCCGCTCGTGCGGCCGCGACCCCGCCTCCAGCTTGCGCGGCCCGGCCCGGGGGTGTCGCCGCCGCACGGATGGATTTCCGGGCCTCCACCCGGGGGTGGAGAAGGGAAATTGACGGTCCATCAGGAACGGGGGGTGCGGGTTCAGGACACCGGCCGGGAGTCGCCCCAGGCGCCCTCGAACTCCTCGCGGTAGACCTCCAGCAGGCCCTGTTCGCTGCCGCCGGGCTGCTGGCCGGCGCCGCCGCGCAGCACCAGGGCCGGGGACTCCATGCCCCGGGCGCGGCGCAGGTAGGGCTGGATGACGCCGAGGTCGCGGCTCTGGCGGCGGCCGCCGACCTGGCCGGTCGGGCGGGGGCCCTCGACGAGGTAGGCGGTGAAGCGCGGGGTCTCGTCGAAGACCCGGATCTCGAAGCCGCCCTGGTCGCGCAGCCGGGCCCGCACCCGGCGCACGTGCATGATGTTCATCTCGATGGAGCGCGACAACTCGCCGCGCCCGAGGCCGAGTTCGCGTTCGCGGCGGCGGACGGCGCTGCTCGCCGGGTTGAGGAAGAGCAGGCGGACCCGGCAGCCGTCGCCGGCCAGGCGCACCAGCCGCTTGCCGGTGTAGTTCTGGCAGAGCATGCCGAGGCCGATGCCGAGCGCGTCCAGGCGCCGGGCGCCGTCCAGCAGGTCCTCGACGGGCAGGTCGCGCTGGAGGCGGACGCGGTCGGCGTGCACGGCGACGACGTCCGCGTACCGGCCGGCCACCAGCGACTCGACGACGTCGGCGGGCACGCCGCCGGCGCCGCCGTCCAGGACGGCGAGCAGGCGGGCGGCGGCGCGTTCGGTCTGGGCGAGGACGGTCTGGGTGAGCACCCGGTTGCGGGAGACCACGTGCCGGGCCACCTCCAGTTCGTCCAGGGCGAGTTCGATCTCGCGCCGGTCGGACAGGTAGGGCTCGAAGCAGGGCCAGTGCTGGACCATCAGCTCGCGCAGCTGGGGCAGGGTGAGGAAGACCAGCGGGTCGTCGTCGGCCGGGTCGAGCAGGTAGCCCTTGCGGCGGCTGACCTCGCGGACGGCTCCGGCCCGGTGCGCCCACTCCTCGCCGGCGGGGCCGGCGGCGGCGGTGACCCAGTCCTCGCCGTGGGCGGGGGCGTAGATGGGGTGCAGCACCTCGTCGACGAGGGAGCGCAGCCGCTGCTCGACGAGGTTGAGCCAGACGTAGGCGCGGCCGGACATGCGGACCCGCTGGTAGGCGTCCTCCCATTCGGCGGCGGACCAGGCGAGGGCGGGGATCTCGACCGGGCCGCCCTGGGCGGGCACCAGGGGGCGGCCGGACAGGGTGGGGCGCATGACGACCGTGGGCGCCTCGCTGCGGGCGCCGCCCCGGTCGGGGCCGTCGGGCCCCGGGCCGCGGCCGCCGGCGGGGAACACCATGCGCCACCTCACCTGGTCTGCTGTTCTACGCTCCGCCCCTGCGCGGCTGATGGAGCGCCACCGGCCCGGGGGCGGCCGGACGATCAAGGGTACTGCCCGCCGCGAGCGGTGCGCAGCCGGATGGCCCCCGGGGCCCGGCACCACCACCAGGCCCACCCTTCACAGACCCGCGCCCATCGCAAGCCCCGCCCATCGCCGGCCCCGCCCGCCGCGAGCCCGGCCCCGCTTATCACAGGAATCCCGGCTGGACACCCGTTCGGGCGAACCGGCCGCACATGTCCCAGCCGCCGGGGGAAGGCTCGGGGAGTATGCGCACTGTGCCGTGCGTCACGGCGCGCGAGCGCCGCACATGCCCGGCCGCCCGGCCGGGAAGAGAGCGTCCGGGTCCGGGCACGTTATCGGACTACACGTCAGTTTCCGTTGAGTGCAAGGAAGTTGAGGACTCATGCAGGTCTGGCCCGGTAAGCCCTACCCCCTCGGCGCCACCTACGACGGGGCCGGCACCAACTTCGCGGTGTTCTCCGAGAGTGCCGACCGGATCGAGCTGTGCCTGATCGACGAGGACGGCTCGGAGACGGCCGTCGAACTGCGCGAGACGGACGCCTTCGTCCGGCACGCCTACCTCCCCGGCGTCCAGCCCGGCCAGCGCTACGGCTTCCGCGTCCACGGCCCGTACAACCCCGGCCTCGGCCAGCGCCACAACAGCGCCAAACTGCTGCTGGACCCGTACGCCAAGGCGATGAGCGGGCACATCGACTGGGACGAGGCCGTCTACGGCTACCACTTCGGCGCGCCCGAGCGCCGCAACGACCTCGACTCCGCCCCGCACACCATGCACTCGGTCGTGATCAACCCGTACTTCGACTGGGGCACCGACCACCCGCCGCGCACCGACTACCACCGCACCGTCATCTACGAGGCGCACGTCAAGGGCCTCACCCGGCTGCACCCGGGCATCCCCGAGGAGATCCGCGGCACCTACGCGGGCCTGGCCCACCCGGCGGTGATCGAGCACCTGGCCAAGCTCGGCGTCACCGCGATCGAGCTGATGCCGGTGCACCAGTTCGTCCGCGACCACCGGCTGCGCGACCTGGGCCTGTCCAACTACTGGGGCTACAACACCATCGGCTTCTTCGCCCCGCACTCCTCCTACGCCTCCAGCGGCGACCGGGGCCAGCAGGTGCAGGAGTTCAAGTCGATGGTCAAGGCGCTGCACGCGGCCGGGATCGAGGTGATCCTGGACGTCGTCTACAACCACACCGCCGAGGGCAACCACCTCGGGCCGACGCTGTCCCTGCGCGGGCTGGACAACGTCTCCTACTACCGCCTCGCCCGGGACCAGCGCTTCTACGAGGACACCACCGGCACCGGCAACAGCCTGCTGATGCGCAGCCCGCACGTGCTCCAGCTGATCATGGACTCGCTGCGCTACTGGGTCACCGAGATGCACGTCGACGGCTTCCGCTTCGACCTCGCCGCCACCCTGGCCCGGCAGTTCCACGAGGTCGACCGGCTCTCCTCCTTCTTCGACCTCGTCCAGCAGGACCCGGTGGTCTCCCAGGCCAAGCTGATCGCCGAACCCTGGGACCTCGGCGAGGGCGGCTACCAGGTCGGCAACTTCCCGCCGCTGTGGACCGAGTGGAACGGCATGTACCGGGACACCGTGCGCGACCTGTGGCGCGGCGAGACCGCCGCCCTCGCCGAGTTCGGCTCCCGGCTCACCGGCTCCTCCGACCTCTACCAGGACGACGGCCGCCGCCCCATCGCCTCCATCAACTTCGTGACCTGCCACGACGGTTTCACCCTGCGCGACCTCGTCTCCTACAACGACAAGCACAACGAGGCCAACGGCGAGGACAACCGCGACGGCGAGTCCTTCAACCGCTCCTGGAACTGCGGCGTCGAGGGCCCTTGCACCGACCCGGCCGTCGAGGAGCTCAGAGCCCGCCAGCAGCGCAACCTCATCGCCACCCTGATGCTCTCCCAGGGCGTGCCGATGCTCTCCCACGGCGACGAACTCGGCCGCACCCAGCAGGGCAACAACAACGCCTACTGCCAGGACAACGAACTCACCTGGGTGCACTGGCCGGACGGCGACGGGCCCGAGGCGCGGCTGCTGGAGTTCACCCAGGGGATGATCTGGCTGCGCCGCGACCACCCGGTGTTCCGGCGGCGGCGCTTCTTCCACGGGCGGCCGGTCCCCGGGCGCCCCGGGCCGGGGACGCTCGCCGCCGGCGGCCGCCCCTCCGGCGGTCACGCCTCCGGCCGTCACCCCTCGGGCGGTCACCCCTCAAACAACCATCCCTCGGGCGGCTACGACTCCGGCGGCTACGACGACCTCACCGACATCGCCTGGTTCACCCCCGGCGGGGAGGAGATGACCAAGCGCAACTGGGGCGCCAGCTACGCCAAGTCGCTGACCGTCTTCCTCAACGGCTACGCCATCTCCGAGCCGGACCGGCGCGGCGGGCGGATCGTCGACGACTCCTTCCTGCTGATGTTCAACGCGCACTTCGAGCCGCTGGAGTTCACCCTGCCCGCCGACCACGGGCAGGAATGGCAGGTCGTGGTCGACACCGCACAGGCCCGGCTGCCCGCCCCGGGCGCGGGCGCGCGGGTCAAGGCCGGGGACGCGCTGTGGCTCACCGACCGCTCGCTGATGGTGCTCCAGCGGCCGGCCTGACACCCCGCGCTCACCTGTTCGGACCAGCAGCGGGTCTTGGCGGCGGGCTCCCCCGGGTACTCATGGACCTATGACCTCCGCCGCCGAGCCCGCACCGCCCCGCCCGGCCGCCGCCTCCCCCTCATCCGCCACCGCTACCGCCACGGCCCCCACGGCCAGCTACCGCCTCCAGCTGCAACCCGGCTTCACCCTCCACGACGCCGCCGCCGCCGTCCCCTACCTCGCCGCCCTCGGCGTCTCCCACCTGCACCTGTCCCCGCTGCTGGAGGCCGCCCCCGGCTCCACCCACGGCTACGACACCGTCGACCACGGCCGGGTCAGCGAGCAGCTCGGCGGCGAGGGCGCCCTGCGCGCGCTGGCCGCCGCCGCCCACCGGCACGGCCTGCGGCTGCTCGTCGACGTGGTGCCCAACCACATGGCGGTGCCCGTCCCCGAGCGGCTCAACCAGCCGCTGTGGCAGGTGCTGCGCGACGGCCCCGACTCGCCGTACGCGCGCTGGTTCGACATCGACTGGGCGGCCCAGCCCGGCCCCGTCGACGCCCCCGCGCGCGGCCGGGTGCTGCTGCCGCTGCTCGGCGACCGGCTCGGCGCCGTGCTCGACCAGCTGGTGGTGGACGGCGAGGTGCTGCGCTACCACGACCACGAGCTGCCGCTGCGGCCCGGCACCTCGGGGCTGCCGCTCGACGAGCTGCTCGCCCGCCAGTGGTACCGGCTCGCCTGGTGGCGGCTGGCCCGCACCGAACTGAACTACCGGCGCTTCTTCACCGTCAACGAGCTGATCGCCGTCCGGGTCGAGGAGCCCGAGGTGTTCGCCGCCACCCACGCCACCCTGCTGCGGCTGCACGCCGACGGCGTCGTCGACGGCTTCCGGATCGACCACCCCGACGGGCTCGCCGACCCGCGCGGCTACCTGCGCCGCCTCGCCGGCGCCACCGGCGGGGCGTACACCGTCGTCGAGAAGATCCTCACCGGCGACGAGCGGCTGCCCGCGGACTGGCCGGTCGCCGGGACGACCGGCTACGACGCGCTGCGCCGCATCGACGGCGTGCTCACCGACCACGCGGGCGCCTGCCGGCTGGCCGGGGCGTACGCGGCGTTCCTGGCCGGCTCCGCGCCGGACGGCCAACCCTGCGCCGACCCCCACCCGGCGGTCGCCGCCGCCCGGCGCGGGCGGGCCGACATGACCGCGCCGCACGGCGAGCTGGCCGCCGAGGTCGACCGGCTGGTGCGGATCGCGCTGCGGATCGGCGCCGCCGAGCCCGCGCACTCCGACCACGCGCCCTGGCAGCTGCGCGCGGCGCTGCGCCGGCTGTTCACCGGCTACCCGGCGTACCGGCCGTACGCCCGGCCCGGGGAGCCGGTGCCGCCGGCCTCCGCCGAGCAGCTGCGCGCGGCGCTGGGCGGCTCGGCCGACCCGACGGACCGGCTGGTCGCCGCCCTGGCGCTCGGGGAGCTGGGGAGCGGGCCGCAGAAGGACGAGTTCTGCGAGCGCTTCGCGCAGACCGCCGCCGCCGTCGCCGCCAAGGGCGTCGAGGACACCGCCTTCTACCGGTGGAACGCGCTGCCCGGCCTCAACGAGGTCGGCGGCGAGCCCGGCCGGCCGGGGCTGCCCCCGGCCCGGTTCCACGACTGGTGCCGCTACCTGGAGCGCGCCTGGCCGCACAGCATGACCGTGCTGTCCACCCACGACACCAAGCGCAGCGCCGACGCCCGCGCCCGGCTCGCCGTCCTCGCCGAGCAGCCCGAGGCCTGGGCCGCCGAGGCCGCCGCCTGGTCCACCGCCGCCGGGCCGGGCCCCCGCGGCGATCACGACCGCGAAGGCCGCCACGACGGCGAAAGCGGCCCCGACCCCGGTGCCCGCGACGGCGACTGGCTGCTCTGGCACACCCTCGTCGCCGCCTGGCCGATCGACCCCGACCGGCTCGTCGCCGCCCTCCTCAAGGCCGCCCGCGAGGCCAAGCTGCACACCTCCTGGACCACCCCCGACGCCCGCTTCGAGCAGGCGCTCACCGCGCGCGCCCGCGCCGTCCACACCAACCCCGGACTGCTGCCCCGGATCGAGGGCCTGGTGCACGCCCTCGCCCCGTACGCCCGCGCCAACACCCTCGCCGCCGCGCTGCTGCACCTCACCGTCCCGGGCGTGCCCGACCTCTACCAGGGCAGCGAGGAGCCGCTGTACACCCTCGTCGACCCGGACAACCGGGGCGTGGTGGACCTCGGCGCACTCGCCGTCCGGCTCACCGACGCGGCCGCCCCGCGCCCCGGCGACCTCGCCCGCGAGAAGCTGCACCTCACCAGGGCGGCGCTGCACCTGCGGCGCGACCGCCCGCTCGGGCCCTACCGGCCGCTGAGCGCCGCCGGCCCCGCCGCCGACCACCTGCTGGCCTTCGCCCGCGGCGCCGACGTGGTCACCGCCGTCACCCGGCTCCCGTACGGGCTGGACCGCGCCGGCGGCTGGCGCGGCACCGTCCTGGAGCTGCCCGGGGGCGGGCCCTGGACGGACCAGCTGACGCTGCGGACCCACCCGGCGGGCCCGGTGCCCGTCGCGCGGCTGCTGGCGGACCGGCCGGTGGCGCTGCTGACGAGGAGGAGCTGAGCGTGCGGATCTACGAGGTGTGGGCGCCCCTGGCCACCGACCGGGTCGAGGTCGAGGTCGACGGCTCCGCCCATCCGCTGGCCCGGTGCCCGGACCGCCCGGGCTGGTGGACCGGCGGCGCCCCGGCCGGCGACTACGCCTTCCGCCTCGACGGCGGGCCGCCGCTGCCCGACCCGCGCTCCCCCTGGCAGCCGCACGGGCCCGACGGACCCAGCCGCCCGGTCGACCACGCCGCGTTCCGCTGGTCGCAGACCGGCTGGCGCGGCCGCGCGCTGCCCGGAGCCGTACTGTACGAGCTGCACATCGGCACCTTCACCCCCCGCGGCACCTTCGACGCCGCCGCCGAACACCTCGACCACCTCGTCGAGTTGGGCGTCGACTTCGTCGAACTGATGCCGGTCTGCCCGTTCCCCGGCCGGCACGGCTGGGGCTACGACGGGGTCTCGCCGTGGGCCGTGCACGAGCCGTACGGCGGGCCCGAAGGGCTGAAGCGCTTCGTCGACGCCGCCCACCGCAAGGGCCTCGGCGTGGTGCTGGACGTCGTCCACAACCACCTCGGCCCCTCCGGCAACCACCTTCCCGCGTACGGCCCGTACTTCACCGACCGGCACCACACGCCGTGGGGGGCGGCGGTCAACCTGGACGCCCCCGGCTCCGACGAGGTGCGCCGCTACCTGATCGGCAGCGCGCTCGGCTGGCTGCGCGACTACCGGATCGACGGCCTGCGGCTGGACGCCGTGCACGCCCTCGCGGACGACCGGGCCGTCCACTTCCTGGAGGAACTGTCCCACCAGGTCGATAAGTTGGCCGTCGCGACCAACCGCCCGCTGTTCCTGATCGCCGAATCCGACCTCAACACCCCGCACACCACCGCCCCGCGCGCGGCCGGCGGCCAGGGCCTCACCGCGCAGTGGAGCGACGACTTCCACCACGCCCTGCACTGCGCGCTCACCGGCGAATCCCAGGGCTACTACGGCGACTTCGCGCGCCACCCGCTCGCCGCCCTCGCCAAGACGCTCACCCGCGGCTTCTTCCACGACGGCACCTGGTCCGGCTTCCGCGGCCGCGGCCACGGCCGCCCCTTCCCGCCGGACGGCGGACACCGGCTGCTCGGCTACCTCCAGACCCACGACCAGATCGGCAACCGGGCCCTCGGGGACCGCATCTCCACCTGCCTCACCACCGGCCGGCTCGCCTGCGGCGCCGCGCTGGTGCTCACCTCGCCGTTCACCCCGATGCTGTTCATGGGCGAGGAGTGGGGCGCGGCCACCCCCTGGCAGTACTTCACCGACCACACCGACCCGCAGCTCGCCGAGGCCGTCCGGCAGGGCAGGCGCCGGGAGTTCACCGACCACGGCTGGGCCGCCGAGTCCGTCCCCGACCCACAGGAGCCCGCCACCGTCCTGCGCTCCGTCCTCGACTGGACCGAACCCCGGCGCGCCCCGCACGCCGAACTCCTCACCTGGCACCGGACGTTGATCCGGCTGCGCCGCGACCGGCCGGAGCTGTCCGACCCCGGCCTCGGCGCGGTACGGGTGGCCTACGACGAGGCGGCGCGCTGGCTGGTGGTGCACCGGGGCCCGTACCGGATCGCCGTCAACCTCGGCCCCACCGAAGCCGCCCTGCCACTGGACGGGACCGGGCGCGAACTGGTCGCGGCCTTCGGGACGGCGGCACTGGACGGGACGGCGGTACTGGACGGGACGGCGGTACGGCTGGGGGCGGACGCGGTGGCCATCGTCGCGGTGGCGGTCGGCGCGGTCTGACCCGCCACGCGCGTCACCAGAGGAAGGTGCCGATCCGCTCCCGCAGCGAGGCCGCGTCCAAGCCGTAGGCGCTCAGGTGCTCCGCGATCGAGCCGTAGTGCCGGTGCTCCTCGCGCGGCACGCCCAGGCCCAGCACCCGGTGCGGGCGGTCGGCCAGGGCGGCGTGCGCCTCGTTCGCCGAGGTGCCCGCCAGGTACGGCTCCACCAGCACCACGTCCGCCCGCTCCCCCGCCGCCGCCCGCAGCCCGGCCGCGTCGAAGGGGCGCACCGTCGCCGCGTACAGCACGGTGGCGTCCAGGCCCTCGGTGGCCGCGAGCACCGCGTCCAGCATCGGCCCGACCGCGAGGACCACGCCGCGCGAGCCCTGCCGCACAGTGGTGAACCGGCCCGCCTCGACCGGCAGGGCCTGCGCGTTCTGGTGCGCCGAGAGGCGGACGTAGACGTTGCGGTCGCCGTCCGCGACGGCGTGGCGCAGCAACTGCTCGGCCTCGTCCGGGTGGCCCGGCACGTGGACCGTCCAGTCCGGCAGGGTGTCCAGCAGGGCGACGTCACCCGGGGACATGTGGGTGCGGCCGCCGGCCGGCCAGTCGTAGGAGCCGGCCGCGCTCACCAGGACGGCGCCGACGCCCTGGTGGACGAGGTCCAACTTGACCTGCTCAAAAGGCCGTTCGATCAGGAAGCTGGCGAAGGTGTGGGCGATCGGACGCATCCCGGTCAGCGCCAGGCCGCCGGCCGCGCCGATCAACAGTTGCTCGCGGATGCCGACGTTGACCACCCGGTCCGGGTGGCGCTGCTGGGCCGGGGCGAAGGCGGCCGCGGTGATGTCGGCGAGCACCACGGCCAGCCGGGGGTCCTCGTCCAGCAGGCGGCTGGTGACGTCGATGAAGCGGTCGCGCATGGTGTCCATCGGTGAAGTGCCTTTCGGTTCGTGCTGGTTGGCGCGTGCGTGCTGGCTTGGCGCTTGCGTGAGGGCTCGCGGGCCCAGGAGGCCTCGGGCTCAGGAGGTCTCGGGCTCAGGAGTCCTTGGGCTCGACCCGGGCGACCACCACGTGCGGGCGGCCCGGGTGCTCGGCGGTGTAGGCGCGGTACAGCGCCTCGTGGTCGCGGCCGTCCACCGTCGCGGTGGACCAGCCCTCGGCCGCGAACCGGGCCGCGATGCCGCCGTGCCAGCCGTGCGTGGCCGAGGAGTTGTCGATCACCACCACGTGCAGCCGCTCCAGCCCGTACGCACCGGCGAAGGCCACCGCCTCGTGGTTGGAGCCCTCGTCGAACTCGGCGTCGCCGACCAGCACCCACACCGCCGGGTCGGTCAGGCCCTGCGCCCGCAACCCGAGCACCATGCCGACGCCCAGCGGCAGGCCGTGCCCGAGCGAGCCGGAGGCGATCTCCACCCCGGGGACGAGCATCCGGTCCGGGTGGTGGCCGAGCGGAGAGTCGTAACCGCCGAAGCTCGGCAGCACCCCGGGGTCGATGAAGCCCTTGGCCGCGAGCACCGCGTAGTACGCCATCGGGCCGTGGCCCTTGGAGAGCAGGAAGCGGTCCCGGTCCTGCGCCCCGGCCCGCTCCGGGCTCACCCGCAGGACCCGGTCGTAGAGCACCCAGAGCGCGTCCAGGGTGGAGGTGGCGGCCGGGCCGTGCTTCTCGTCGCCGGTCATCAGGCCCATCAGCGCCGACAGGTCCTCGAAACGGGTGGTTTCCGCGAGGTCCGCGGTTGCGTTCGTCGTCATGACCACGATGGTGCAACTTAAAGTCGACTTGAGGTCAAGCGGCTAGAGTGGGTGCCCATGACCGCGACCCCGGACCACGGCCGAGCACCCGGCCCGCACCGCGACGACCTGCTCACCATCGGCCAACTCGGCCACCGCAGCGGCCTCGCCGCCTCCGCCCTGCGCTACTACGAGAGCCTCGGCCTCATCCACGCCACCCGCACCGCCGGCGGCCAGCGCCGCTACCCCCGCGGCACGCTGCGCCGGATCGCCTTCGTCCGCGCCGCCCAGCGCGTCGGCCTCTCCCTCGACGAGGCCCGCGTCGCCCTCGACCGGCTCCCCGAGCGCCCCGCCCCCAGCGGCGCCGAGTGGGACCGGGTCGCCGAATCCTGGCAGAGCCGCATCGACGAGCAGATCGCCGAGCTCCAGCGCCTCAAGGCCAAGCTGACCGGCTGCATCGGCTGCGGCTGCCTCTCCCTCTCCCGCTGCTCCCTCTACAACGCCGCCGACCGCGCCGCCGACACCGGCCCCGGCGCCCGCTACCTGCTCACCCGCGACCCGGCCGGCGGCCCGGAACCCCTCTCCCCCGCCGCCACCGACGCCTGCGGGCCCCACTGAACCGCTCCGGCGCGGGGCGCTTCCCTCATCCCGACCCACCTCGGCGGGAGTTGAAGCCCTCCGCGCGGACGCTGGACGCCCTCGCGGAGGAGTGGTTCGGGATCGCCTAGGTCCGGTCGGAAAGCGGCCGGGGGTCGGTGCGCAGCAGGCTGTAGCGGACCACGTCACGCCACTGGCCGTCCCGGAAGCCCATGCTGCGCTGGACGCCCTCACGGACGAAGCCGCACTTCTCCAGCGCGCGCTGCTCGGCGAGGTTGGTGTCCTCGGTGTCCGCCTCCAGCCGCATCACCACGGTGTGGGCGAACAGGTAGTCCACCAGCAGTTGTTGGGCCCGCGTGCCGATGCCCCGGCCGCGCGCCTCCGGGCGGATCATGATGCCGAGGTTCCAGTACGGCGCCAAGTCCGGCCGGCCGACCTGTCGCCAGGCGACGAACCCGGCGAACTCGCCCCCCACGAGCACCGCGAGCATCGACTGCTCGGGCGCCAGCAGGCCGTTCTCCGCCCAGAGGCGCCGGGTCCGCCCGGGGTCGCGCCACCCGAACCACTGGAACGGGCCCGACGCCCTGGGGTCGTTCAGCAGTGCTTCGAGCGGGGCGAGGTCGGCTTCGCCGATCGGTCTGAGGGACACCGGTGCATCGTTCATGCAGGGCCCAACGGTCCGTGACCGGGCCCGGGTTCCCCGCGGCGCGCGCCTTCAGGCGGTGATCGACCGGGCGAGCCGGAAGCCGACGTCGTCGATCCGCAGGGTGGGGTGGCTGCGGCGGCGGACGGAGGCGCGGCAGCTCCAGTGCTCGTCGAACCAGCCGCCGCCGCGCAACACGCGGTAGCCGCCGTACACCTCGGCGTCGTACACGTCCCAGCACCACTCCCACACGTTGCCGAGCAGGTCGTACAGGCCGAAGCCGTTGGGGCGCAGGCCGCCCACCGGGTGCGGGCGCTCGTCCGAGTTGCCGCGGTGCCACGCGATCTCGTCGAGCGGCCCGTAGCGGGGGCCGTCCGTTCCGGCGCGGCAGGCGTGCTCCCACTCGGCCTCGGTGGGCAGCCGGTAGCCGTCGGCGGCGCGGTCCCAGGTGACGGACTCGCCGTCGAGCCGGTAGGCCGGCGCCAGCCCGTCCCGCCGGGACAGGTCGTTGCAGTAGCGGACGGCGTCGTACCAGGAGACGCTGTCGGCGGGGAGCCGGTCGCCGGCCCCGGCGCCGTACTGCTCGCGGGTGACGGGACAGGCCGCCAGCTCGTAGGGGGCGAGCTCGACGGTCCAGCTCCGCTGCGTACGGCGGTCCGACAGCGTGACACGGCCGGGCGGGACGGCGATCAGGTCGGTTCGGGTGCTCGCATCCATGGGCCGCGATCCTAGCCCGTGGGATGATCAATGTCCTTTCCGCTCTTCACACCTGACGATCAGGAGTGGCACCGCCATGAGTTCCGTCCCGCCGGACCCTTCGACTCTCCACCCGGTGGCCGGGCAGCCGCGCGTGGTGCTCCTCAAGCCGTTGGTGACGTCCCCGCTGATCGACGTCGGCGACTACTCCTACTACGACGACCCGGACGACGCGACCGCGTTCGAGACGCGCAACGTGCTCTACCACTACGGCCCGGAGCGGCTGGTCATCGGGAAGTTCTGCGCGCTGGGTACGGGGGTCCGGTTCATCATGAACGGGGCGAACCACCGCATGGACGGCCCCTCGACCTTCCCGTTCCCCATCATGGGCGGAAGCTGGGCCGAGCACTTCGACCTGGTCACCGGCCTCGCCGGCCGCGGGGACACGGTGGTCGGCAACGACGTCTGGATCGGCTACGGCGCCATGGTGATGCCCGGCGTGCGCATCGGCCACGGCGCGATCATCGCCTCCGGCGCCGTCGTCGTCGACGACGTCCCCGACTACGGGATCGTCGGCGGCAACCCGGCCAAGCTCATCCGCACCCGCTACGCCGAGGCGGACATCGCCCGCCTGCTCGCCCTCGCCTGGTGGGACTGGCCGACGGACCACCTCACCCGCCACCTGCGCACCGTCATGTCCGGCACCGTCGACGACCTCGAAGCGGCCGCGCCGGGACGGTGACGCCCTGGCGCTCGCCGCCGGGCCCCCTGGCGCCCGCCACGCGCCGGCCCGAGGATGGTGTCCGTCCGTACGAAGGCCGGCGAAAGGCGACGACGATGGCGGGTACGAAGGTCAGTACGGTCGTGGAGGCTCCGGCCGAACAGGTGTGGGAGCTGCTGGGGGACTTCCACAACCTCGGCGGCTGGCACCCGGGCCTGCCGGCCAGCAGCCTCGGCAACGAGCTGACGGGCAACGCGATCGGGTCGGTCCGGGTGTTCGAGATCGACGGCGCTGCGCTGCGCGAGACGCTGCTCGCCTACGACGAGGACGCCCGCAGCTACACCTACAGCTTCCCCGAAGGGGCGTTCGAGCTGTACGGCTACCGGGCGACGCTGCGGGTCACCCCGGTCACCGCGCTCGACGCCAGCTTCGTGGAGTGGGGCGCCACGTACGACGTCGAGGCCGAGCACCGCAAGGACTCCGCCGACCGCCTCCACGGGGTGTTCACGGCCGGCCTGGCGGCCCTGCGCGAGCGGTTCGCCGGCTGACGACGGCGGGCCGTCCGGGAGTTCAGCGCCCCATCACCGCGTAGAGCGCGACCAGCGACCAGCCCAGCAGCGACAGCACCCCCACGGTCCACCCGAGGACGGCCGCCGTCTGGCCGTACTCGGGGCCGCGGGCGCGCTGGAACGCGGCCACCAGCGCGGGGATCGCGGCGACCGGCAGGAACAGGAAGGCCGCCAGCATGAGCCACGCGCCGAACCCGATCACGAACCAGATGCCCACGAACAGCAGCGGCACCGAGGCGACCGCCACCACCGCGCCCGCCGCCGCACAGGCGGTCCGGAACGGGCCGAGCTCCCGGTAGCACACCGGCACGGCGGCGGCCGCAGCGCTGACCAGCGCGATCACGTGCAGGAACGAGAACGGGCCGCCCAGGCCGAACGCCACCGCCACGAGCGCCAGCGGGAGCAGACACACCGCGGCCGCCAGCCCCGCCAGCACCCTCGCACTCCCCGGCACCACGGCCACGGCTCCCCCTTGCGCCCACTTATTTGAACGCGTTCAAAGCTAGCACGCACCACGCCGGGAGGAGCGACAGGGCCGGCCCGGCGCGCGACGGCTCACCATTCGCCTCCGGAGGGCGTCCAGCCGAGACGCAGGTGGTGGAGGGAGCCGGGGAGGACGACAGGGAGGTCGAGCGGGCCCGCACTGGCGAGGTGACCGGCGACGAAGCGGTCGGCGGACGGGCCGGTGAGGTAGCGCTCGAACCAGAGCCACTGGGGGCGGCTCATGGGCTGGAACTGGAGGGAACGCCAGAGGGCGTCGAGCGCCTTGGGGAGGAGGGCGTAGATCGTCGGCGGCATCAGACCGCCGGTGATCTCGGCGGTGACCAGGCGGTCCTCGTTCACGCCACACGCTCCACGGGGGCGGAGGAGGCGGCGGCGGAACCGATCTCCGACCACACGATCTTGCCGATGGGCACGCGCGGGCAGCAACCCCAGCGCTCGGACAGGAGCTTGACGAGGAGAAGGCCCCGCCCGGACTCGTCTTCGGCGGACGCAGGGCGAAGGAGCGGCGCGCGGTCACGGCGCGCGTCGTGCACCTCGATGCGCAGTCGCGAGGGGATGAGGGAGAGGGAGAGCCACAGCCGGTTGCCGATCGGAGTGCCATGCACGACGGCATTGGTGACGAGCTCGGAGACCACCAACAGCCCGGAGTCCGCGAAGAGTTCACCGGAGGGGGTCGAGTCGAGGAGCCGCAAGAGCACCTGCCGGGCCTTCGCCGGCGACCGCCGACTGCGCAGCAGCCAGCAGCTGGACACGAACTCGGGGGGATTGTCAGGCGATTCGAACATGGCGAAGCCACCTTCGGGAGCGAGTGGAGAAGATCCAAGGCCGAGCTGCCGACTCGGCGGGCTTCCACGACCAGCGCAGCACCCAGCACGAGGCGCCGGAATGCGCGCCCACCGACCTGCACAGGTGTTCACAGTCAGCTAGCACTCCGTTACTCAAAGCATGATGCACGCCACATCGGAAGCGCAAGGCAAGTCGAGCAAATATGAAAACTTTCACCTTGAACGGCAAGGCGTCGCCCTTAGACTCCCCGAAGGTGGTGGCGAAGCATCACATACGCCGTGCACACTGGTTCTTGGAAGCTTTGAAGGGGTCACATAGATGGCGGTCGCAGTACCAGCCGTGCGATACCGGCGCATCGCAGCCGAGCTCAGGCGACTTCGCGAGCTCAAGAACCTGTCGGCCGAAGAGGTGGCGGCCCAGGTCGACGGCGTCAACCTGGTGAAGCTCAGCAGATACGAGAACGCCCGCGTCCAGCTCAAGCCGGACGTCGTCCGCGCGCTGCTCGACTTCTACGAGTGCGACGAGGAGCTCAAAGAGGTCCTCGTCGAGATCCTTCGAGACAAGCGGCGTCCCGGCTGGATCGCGGGCTACGAGCAGTTGAACCCGCTCTACACGGATCTGATCCGCCTCGAAGAAACCGCAGTGGGTAACAAGTCATATCAGTCTGCCTACATCCCTGGCCTGCTCCAGACGCGCCAGTACGCTCACGCCATCATCTCCAGCGGCGTCATAGAGAAGCCCAGCGTCGAAGAGCGAGTCGAAGTCCGGATCAACAGGCAGTCCGTCCTGACTCGATCCGAGAACCCGCTGAAGCTATGGGCCGTGATCCACGAGTCGGCCCTGACCATGAGCGCCGCACCAGGCGTGATGGCTGACCAGCTGGACAAGCTGCTGCAGTTCAGCCGGCTCCCCAACATCAGGATCCAGGTCATGCCGGCCATGGCTCCGCCGCACCCCGGCATGACCGGGCCGTTCGCACTCCTGGAGTTTCGGCAACGCGATCTCGACCTGGTTCTGCTCAGCGGAATGCTCAGCAGCGACTGGGTCGAGGACCCGGACCAAGTCGATGTCTATCGAGCGGCGTTCGACGAAATCATGGCAACCGCCTTGGCCCTCGACGAGTCGCGTAGCCTCATCACACAGAAGAGAGACATGCTCAAGTGACCCACTTCCCTGTCGCCTCCGCACTCCCCGTCCAGTGGAGGAAGGCAAGCGCCAGTAACCCGAACGACGACTGCGTCGAAGTCGCCGACGGCTTCACCGGCGTCGTCCCGGTCCGCGACAGCAAGGACCCGCACGGCCCGGCCCTCAGCTTCAGCCCCGAGGCCTGGCAGTCCTTCATCGCCGCCGTCCAGGCGGGCGAGCTCCCGGCAGCTCGCTAGCCTCAACTGTCCTGGGCGGCCCCATGCCGAGCACGGGGCCGCCCCCGGATTGACGTCCACACCCGGTCCACGACACCGTTCCAAGTGCATCGACTCGCGCTCCCAGCCTTCTTCCAGCGGCCTGCCAGCCTCTCATCGACTTCTCATCCGGCACCCCTAGCCTCCGCCAGATGAACGTCTCCCTGCTCGGCGGCTGGTTCCCCTGGGCCGCCCAGGCCGTGGCCCTCGCCCTGTTCCTGGCCGCGCTCGGCTGGCGGGACCGGGCCTGGCGGCTGAAGTGGGGCCCGGTCGCCCTCGGGACGGCGCTGCTGCTCACCGCCCTCGCCGCCGTCGGGGTGCTCACGCTCGCCGGGATCACCGATCCGATCCCGTTCGGGGTGTGGCTGTGGGGCGGGGTCGCGGTCGCGGCGGTCAGCGCGCTCGGGTTCGGCTGGCGGGGCGCCCGCTGGTGGCGCCGGGCGCTCGCGCCGCCGGCCGCGCTGCTCGCCCTGTTCTGCGCCGCCAACAGCGTGAACATCGCCACCGGCTACTACCCGACCCTCGACGACGCGATCGGCGAACTGAGCGGGCAGCCGCTGCCGGAGCAGATCACGCTCGCCGAACTCGGCTCCCTGCACGGGAAGACGAAGACCGGCCGCATCGTCCAGGTGGACATCCCGAGCACGGCCAGCGGCTTCACCCACCGCCAGGAGCTCGTCTACCTGCCGCCCGCGTGGTTCCGCAGCCAGAACCGGCCGAAGCTGCCGGCGCTGGAGCTGATCGGCGGCGAGTTCGCCGCGCCCGACAACTGGATCCGCTCCGGCAACGCCGTGAGGACCGCGGACGACTTCGCCGCGAAGCACAACGGTTTCGCGCCGATCCTCGTCTTCGTCGACGCGACCGGCGGCTTCCGGGTCGACACCGAGTGCGTCGACGGCCCGCACGGCAACTCCGAGAGCCACCTGCTCAAGGACGTCCCGCCGTTCGTCCAGAAGACCTTCAACGCCGCCACCGACCCGCACAAGTGGGGCGTGGCCGGCTGGTCCATGGGCGGCACCTGCGCCGTCGGCCTCACCGTCGAACACCCCAACGTCTTCACCCACTTCGGCGACTTCTCCGGCGACAAGGGCCCCTCCACCGGCGACAAGGACCACACCGTCCAGGAGCTGTACGGCGGCGACGCGGCCGCCTGGGCCGCCCACGACCCGCTGACCGTCCTCGCCCACCACCCCAAGTACCAGGGCGTCTCCGGCTACTTCGGGCAGGGCGACGAGGAGCACGGCCAGATCGAGTCCGCCAGGGCCCTCAACGACGCCGCCCGGAAGGACGGCATCCGCACCACCACCGCCGTCGGCTCCGGCAAGCACACCTGGCAGACCGGCGCCGCCACCTTCGCCCAGGCCCTCCCCTGGCTCGCCCAGCAGCTCGGCGTCCCCGGCACCCACGCCTGATCCGCCACCGGTCCGGGGGCGCACCGTGCCGGGCCGGGCCAGGCGGGCCGCCCGGCGGGAGGGCGGCGGATCCGGTCGGGGGAAAGCCTTGGCATCAGTCGTCCGCCGCGACCGGCCGCGGGCCCGCACGGGCGGGTCGGCCGGGGCTGCGGCCGACCGGCAAACCCCCGCCCGACAGGGGGAATCCGCGACCGCGCGCCGTCCCGCCGACCGGTCGGGCGCCGAGGGCCCGCCATACCTTCCGACACGCCCGCACACACGTTCACCACCAACGCCCCCGCAGCGGCCGGGGAAGGCGGCCTACCCGCCGGTATCCCGCTTTGCTCCCGGCGGCCCGGTGGCATAAGTTTCGACCGCCGTCGACGCAGCCGACCCCGACCGCCCCTCGGAACAGAGGAGCGCAGCGGGCCGGCGGCCGGGCGGCAGAACGTACGGGGGAAGGGAACAGCCATGCCGAGTGCCGGCATCCGCGAGGCGACCGGGCAACGGGAACGGGCGGACGGCGCCGCGCACACACGGCCCGGGACCACCGCGGGCCCGGCCCCGGGCCACTCGGCCCGCTCGGGCCGCTGACCCGGCGCCACGCCCCGACCACCACCACAGAACCACCACAGACGGCCCCGCGCACCGCCGAGGCGGCGCACGGGGCGGACGGCAGGTCGGCCCGTCCGGCACAGGGGACCGGACGGACCGACCGCCGCACCAGCACAAAAACCAAAGGGTCAGAGGCCGAGGCTGCTGAGCGCGGTGGTCCAGTCGGTCACGATGGCGCTGCGGGCGTCGTCGAGGCCGACCGTGCCCTTGCAGACCGCGTTCTTCAGCTTGGTCTCGACGCCGTCCTTGCCGGTCGCGGTCTGGCTGCCGTAGCGGGGCTCGGGCCAGAGGTTGCGCGGGTCGCGCGGGGCGCCGCCGAGCTCCAGCGGGACGAAGTGGTCCTCCTCGTAGTCGGACAGGTTGGTGTCCGCGTAGCCGTACTGCGCGATCTGCTGCGCCTTCAGCGCGTTGGTGTAGCTGGTCGGCGGGCGGACGGTGGAGGTCCAGCCGGAGACGCAGATGGTCTGGCCGATGGTGGCCTGGGTGACGTCCGGGTTGTAGGCGCCCGGCGTGCAGGACGGGTCGGGCAGCGGCAGGTAGGCCTGCGAACAACTCGCCGCGAGCGGACGGATCTTGACGGGTGAGCCCTTCGCGGGGGCGGCCTGCGCGGTGCCGGCCGCGAGCCCGGCGGCGGCGAGGACGGCCGCCGCGGCGACGACGGTGAGACGCTGACGGAGCATCATGTGGGGAGATCTCCTAGGCCTTGCCCGGCCTCTCGCCGGACGACTGTGCCCATGACAGCACCACCCATGCGACCACCGTCAGTCCCAGGACGTGAACGACCGGTGATCGCGCCTCCACAAACACCGCGGGCGCCCGGCGCGATCCGGGGAGCGGGCTCAGGGCGTGCCCGACAGCAGCCGCGCCAGCAGCGCGGCCGGCCCCTCCGGCAGGCTGCCGTGCACCAGTTCGGTGCGGTGCACCAGCCGCGGGGCGGCGATCGGCACGGACGCGACGCCGGGCGCCCCGGCGAGGACGGACGCCGGGAGGAGGCTGAGCCCGTGTCCGGTGGCGACCAGGGCGAGCAGCCCGTGCACGTCGGTGCCCCGGTAGCGGGTGGCGGGGCGGAAGCCGTCGACGCCGGCGGCGGCGCGCAGCCGGGCGGCGGTCGGGGTGAGGTCGGGGGCGTCGAGCCAGCGGGCGGCGGAGAGGTCGGCGAGCGCGACGCCGGTGCGGCCCGCGAGGGGGTGGCCGGCCGGGAGGGCGACGGCGACGGGCTGCTCGTCGACGGCGACGGTGGTGAGCGGGCCGACGTCGGGCAGCGGCAGCGGGTCGCTGGGGGCGGCGAGGCCGTCGATCAGGGCGAGGTCGACCTCGCCGGTGGCGACCTGGGCGGGCAGCGCGTCCTGGGCGAGGACCCGGACGACGAGGTCGGCCGCCGGGTGGGCCCGGCGCACCTCGCCGAGTGCGCGCCCCAGGGTCGCTCCGACTGCCAGCGGGGTGGCGCCGAGCACCAGCCGGGCGCTCGGGGCGCCGGCCAGGCGTGCGACATCGGCGCGCGCCGCCGCCAGTCGGACCAGCAGGGGCGCCGCGTGCTCCAGCAGCCGCAGGCCGGCCTCGGTCGGGCCGACCGGGCGGCGGCTGAGCAGGCCGGTCCCGAGGTCGGCCTCCAGGGCGGCGATCTGCTGGGAGACCGCGGACTGGGTGTAGCCGAGTTCCCGCGCGGCCTCGGAGAAGGAGCCGAGGCGGGTGACGGTGACGAAGGTGCGCAGCTGCTGCGGATCCACGGCAGTCATCAACTCTTCTGATCGAGGGGTAAGAAATCATCGTTGGCGCTGATCTCGGGTGCGGGGTCAGGATAGTCCCATGACCTACCTCACCCCGCGGATCGCCCTGGTCGGCGACCGCTCCCCCGCCGTCCGCTCGCACGCCCGCATCCCCGGCCTGCTCGACGCCCTCGCCGAGCGCGAGCAGCTCGTCCTGGACGCCTACTGGATCCCCACCGAGGACGCCGGGGCGCCCGGCGCCCTGGACGGCTTCGACGCCGTCTGGCTGCTCCCCGGCAGCCCCTACCGCAGCGAGGCGGGCGCGCTGGCCGCCGTCCGGACCGCCCGCGAGCGCGGCATCCCCTTCCTCGGCACCTGCGCCGGGTTCCAGCACGCGGTGCTGGAGTACGCCCGCAACGTCTGCGGCCTCGGCGGGGCCGTCCACGGCGAGGAGCACCCGGAGCGGGACGAGCAGGTGATCGTGCCGCTGGCCTGCTCCCTGGTCGGCCACGAGGGGGAGGTCGCGATCACCCCCGGCACGCTCGCCGAGCGCGTCCTCGGCACCACCCGCACCCTGGAGCGTTACCACTGCGCGTACGGCCTCAACGCCGACTACCTGGACCGGCTGCGCGCGCACGGGCTGCGGTTCAGCGGCGCGGACGGCGCGGGCGAGGTGCGCGTCCTGGAACTGCCGGACCACCCGTTCTTCCTCGCCTCGCTGTTCCAGCCGGAGCTGTCCGGCGACGGCACCCGGGCGCACGCCATGATCCGCGCGCTGGCCGGCGCCGCCGTCGCCCACGCGGCGGGCTCGCCGACCCCTGCCGACCGAACCGCCACCATCCCGGGCACCGACCCGGGCACCACCACTCTGGAGGCCACCGCATGACCGCCACCGAGATCGCCGGAGTCCGGATCCCCGACAGCCGCCTCGCCACCGAGGCCACCGAGCTGGTCCGGGACGCCACCACCGAGCTGCTGTACCACCACTCCCGCCGGGTCTACCTGTTCGGCGCCCTCCAGGGCCGCCGCCGGGGGCTCGACTTCGATCTCGAACTGCTGTACCTGGCCGCGATGTTCCACGATCTCGGCCTGGGCCCCGAGCACCACGCCTCCGGTCGGCGCTTCGAGGTGGACGGCGCCGAGGCCGCCGCCGCGTTCCTGCGCGGGCACGGGGTGGACGAGCGGCGGGTGCGCCTGGTGTGGGAGGCGATCGCCCTGCACACCACGCCCGGCATCCCGGAGTTCCTGGAGCCGGAGATCGCGCTGACCACCGCCGGGGTGGAGCTGGACGTGCTCGGCATCGGGTACGCAGACCTCGCCGCCGCCGACCGGGACGCGGTGGTCGCCGCCCATCCGCGCCCGGACTTCAAGCGCGGCATCCTGCGCGCCTTCCACGACGGCGTCGCGCCCAAGCCGGAGACCGCCTTCGGCAACGTCAAGGCGGACGTCCTCGCCCACTTCGACCCGGACTTCGAGCGGACCGACTTCGTCGCCGTGATCGAGAACTCCGCCTGGCCGGAGTGACCCCGCCCGGCCCCGCGCCCGCCCAACCCCCGCCCCCACTCCCACCCCCACAGGGCACGTCACATCGGCAGCGAGCGCAACCGCACCGGCCCCTCCGGCCACCCGGCGCCCTCCGCCAGCGGCGCCCACATGGTGCGCAGCGGCATCACCGCCAGCCGCCCCTCGGGCTGCTCCACCGTCACCTCCTCCGCGACCTCGCGGAATCCGAGCCCCCGGTAGAACGTGGCCAGCGGCGGGCGGCAGAACAGCAGCGCGTGCCGGTGGCCGAGGGTGCGGGCGTGGCCGAGGGCGGCCCGGACCAAGGCCTGCGCGAGGCCGGCGCCGCGCCGGTCGGGGGCGACGGCGACGCCGCCGACGCCGACCGCCGTCAGGTCGGTGCCGCCGACGGTGAGCGGGAGCGGCAGCAGCCCGGTGTGCGCGACGAGCCGGCCGTCGGCGGCCCGGACGCCGAAGTGGATGTCCTTGGGCAGCCAGGCCAGTCCGGTGTAGGCGACGCCGTACGGGTCGTCGCCGGGGCCGAGGATCTCGTCCTGGTCGGCGCGGGTGTACTGCGGCAGCCGGACGACGGTCGGCGGCTCGGGAGAGAAACGATCATCCATCCGACCATGATCCCTTCCGGGGAAGGCGAATTCCAGGCTGTTCCCGGCCACTGCGGCCCGCTCGCCACCCCGGGCCGGACGGGGTGTGCGAGCATGCCCCCATGCGCCAGCCCACCCAGCAGCGGCCCCGACTCCGGCGCCCCACCGGCCGGTTGGACCCCACCCGTCACCAGCACCACCCGTCCACCGACCAGCCCCACGCCGCCCACCACACCGACGCCGCCGACCAGTTGGACTCCGCCCTCGCCGCGGTGCCGCTGCCGGGCCCGCCGCTTCGCCTGCCCGGCCCGGTCGTCGCACTCGGGCCGACCGGCCTGGTGCTGCTGGTGCTCGTCCCGCTCGCCGCGGGCGACCCCGACATCGGGCCGACCACCTCGGCGCCGGTCAACGCGGGCCTGGTGGCGGCCGGCGCGCTCGCCCTCGCCGTCCGCCGTCGGTACCCGGCGGCCGTCGCCGCCGTCACCCTGCTGGGCGGCCAACTCCCGCTCGCCGTCGCCCTCTACGGGCTGGCCACACGGCGCGGCGCCACCCGGGTGCTGGCCGTCCTGGCCGCGCTGGCCGGGGTGCGCCTGCTCGTCCCCATGGACCTCGGGGACGTCAGCAGCCTCTCCGCCCTCGCCAACCTGGCCGAGGACCCGCTGGTCTTCGGCGCAGTCCCGCTCGCGCTCGGCCTCACCGCCCACCAGCGCGCCCGCGCCGTCGCCGCGCTCGCCGAACGCAACCGACTGCTGGAGGCGGCCCGCCGGTACGCCGAGGAGCGCGCCGCCGCCGCCGAACGCGCCCGGCTCGCCCGGGAGATGCACGACGTCGTCTCCAACCGCGTCTCCCTCATCACCCTGCACGCCGGCGCCTGCCAGGTCGCGGCCGCCGACGACCCGACGGCCGTCCGGGAGACCCTCGGCCTGATCCGCGCCCTCGGCCTCCAGGCCCTCACCGAACTGCGCGGCCTGCTCGGCGTCCTCACCCCGGCCTCCGACCAGGGCCCCTCACTGCACGGACTGCCCGCCCTGGTCGAGGAGTCCCGCCAGGCCGGACTCGCCGTCGACCTCACCCTCACCGGCCCCGCCGAAGGACTGCCCGCCCCCGGACCGGCCGTGCAGTACGCCACCTACCGGATCGTCCAGGAAGCCCTGACCAACGCCCACAAGCACGCCCCGGCCGCCGAGGTCGCCGTCACCGTCGAGGTCCACCCGGACGGGCTGCGCCTGGACATCGTCAACTCCCCCGCCACGGCAGCCGACCCGGACGGGCCTCAACTGCCCTCCGGCGGCCACGGCCTGGACGGCATGCGCACCCGCGCCGACGACCTCGGCGGCACCCTGCACGCCGGCCCCACCACCGAGGGCGGCTTCGCCGTCCGGGCCCGCCTACCGCTGACCGCCGCCTGAACCTCAGGCAGCGGCGACGCGCTTCACCAGCTCCGCCCACACCTCGTCGACCCGGGGCGCGAGCGCCTCCAGCGGCCCGCCGTTGTCGATCACCACGTCGGCGATCGCCAGCCGGTCCGCCCGCGAGGCCTGGGCGGCCATCCGGGCCCGGGCCTCCTCCTCGGCCATCCCGCGCAGCCGCACCAGCCGCTCCACCCGCACGTCGTCGGCCGCGTCGACCACCACGACCAGGTCGTACAGCGGGGCGAGGCCGTTCTCCGCGAGCAGCGGCACGTCGTGCACCACCACCGCGTCGGGCGCGGCCGCGGCCTCCAGTTCGGCGGACCGGGCGCGCACCAGCGGGTGGACGATCGCGTTCAGCGCCTGGAGCCGCGCCGGGTCGGCGAACACGATCGCGCCGAGGGCCGGGCGGTCGAGCGCACCGTCCTCGCGCAGCACCTGCGGCCCGAACTCGGCGGCCACGGCGGCCAGACCGTCCGTCCCGGGCGCGACCACCTCGCGGGCGATCACGTCGGAGTCCACGATCACCGCGCCGTGGGCGGCGAGGAGCCGGGACACCTCGCTCTTGCCGGCGCCGATGCCACCCGTCAGTCCGATCTTCAGCATGGCGTCAGGCTACCGGCGCCCGGACCGCCGACGCCATGGACCGGCCACCCGTCGTCAGCCCAGCTCCAGGCTCTCGCCCTCCCCCAGCACGGTCAGCTCCGCGCCGGTGCCCGGCCCGTCGGGCCCGAGCAGCCGGGTGGCGATCATGTGCCCGATCGGGCTGAGGGTCGCCTCGTGCACCGGCACCGCCACGCGCGGGGCCGCCTCCCGGACGTAGTCGACGACCTCACCGGCCTTGCTCCACGGCGCCGCGAGCGGCAGCAGCAGGGTGTCCACCGCGTGCGGCGGCACGGTGAAGGCGTCGCCGGGGTGGAACAGCCGGCCGTCGAAGAGGAAGCCGATGTTCTTCACCTGCGGGATGTCCCGGTGGATGACCGCGTGCCATTCGCCGTGCACGCTCACCCCGACCCCGCCGACCTCGAAGGCGTCGCCCTCGCCGACCACGGCGACGCGCTGCGCCACGCCGTCCAGTTGGGCGGCCACCGCGCTGTTGGTCCACACCAGCAGGGCCGGGTCGGCCTCCAGGGCGGCGCGCAGCCGGGCCTCCTCGAAGTGGTCCATGTGCTCGTGGGTGATCAGGACGGCGTCGGCCCCGGTCAGCGCGGCGGGGTCGGTGAACGCCCCGGGGTCGACGACGACGGTCGTCCCGTCGTGCTCCAGGCGTACGCAGGCGTGTCCGAACTTGGTGATCCTCATGCGGCCGACCATACAGCAGGACTGCACAGTTTTGCTGTGGAGATTCCCGGTAGGCTTCTCCCATGAACAGTCCGGCTCCCGAAACCCTCGAACTCGCCGCCGAGCTGCGCGCCGCCATCGGCGACCTGGTCCGCTCCCTGCGCCCGGGCGACGAGCTGCCGCAGAACCAGGCCGGCGTCCTCGGCGTCCTCGTCCGCGACGAACGCGCCTGCACCGTCGCCGAACTCGCCGAGCACCAGCGCGTCCGCCACCAGTCGATGGCCCGCACCGTCGCCCTGCTGACCGAGGCCGGGCTCGTCACCCAGCAGCCCCACCCCACCGACGGCCGGAAACTGCTGGTCACCGCGACCGGAGCGGGCCGCGCCGCCCTGCTGGAGCAGCGCGCCCGCCGGGAGGAGCGGATCGCCACCGCCATCGAGGCCCGCCTCACCCCCGAGGAGCGGCTGGCCCTGAGGGCGGGCGTCGACCTACTGCGCCGACTGCGCTGAGCCCACCAGGTCCCTGGCCTCCGGCCGCGGGGCCGGGACGGCCGCCTCGCCGACGGACGCCTCGCCCACGGCCGCCTCGCCCACGGCCGCCTCGCCGACGGTCGGCAGTTCGACGTGCTCGCTCAGCCCGAAGCGCCGGTGCAGGCGCCGCAGCGGGGCGGGCGCCCACCAGTTGAACTCGCCGAACAGGCTCATCGCGGCGGGCACCAGCAGGCAGCGCACCAGGGTGGCGTCCACGGCGACGGCGACGGCCAACGCGATGCCCATCTGCTTGACCATGAGCATGTCCCCGAGGGCGAACCCGGCGAACACGATCACCATCAGCAGCGCCGCCGAGGTGATGATCCGGCCACTTCGCTGGACCCCGAGCTCCACCGCCCGGGTGCAGCTGTGCCCCTTGTCCCGCAGTTCCTTGATCCGGGCGAGCAGGAACACCTCGTAGTCCATGGACAGCCCGAACGCGAAGGCGAAGACCAGCACCGGGATGAAGGTCTCCAGCCCGCCGGTGGGGCTGAAGCCGAGCAGCCCGCTGAAGTAGCCGTCCTGGAACACCAGGGTGAGCGCGCCGAGCGAGGCGCCCAGCGACAGCAGGTTCATCAGCAGCGCCTTGACCGGCATCACCACCGAGCCGGTCATCAGGAAGAGCAGCACCAGTGTGCCGACCGCGACCAGTCCGAGCGCCCAGGGGCCCCGCGACATCAGCTCGTCCTTGAAGTCGACGACCGAGGCCGCGCCGCCGGTGACGTAGGTCTTCAGCCCGCCGCGGTCGTCCCGCAGTTCCTGGACGACCTGCTTGGCCTGGTGGCCCTGCGGGTCGCCGTGGACGAGCACGTCGACGGTGGACACCGAGTCGCTCACCGGGTTCACCGCCCGCACCCCGGCGACCCCGGGCAGCTTGGCGACGACGTCGTCCGCGTACGCCTGGGCGACGGGCGCGCCGCCCTCGACGACGACGGTGATCGGCGCGGCCGCGGCCTGCGGGAAGCGCTGGTCGACGGCGTCGGCGACCTGCCGCCCGGCCGAGGAGGCGGGCAGCACGGCGGCGCCGGAGTTGCGCATGTCGGCGTGCAGGAAGGGCGCGCCGGCGGCCATCAGCAGGGCGACGCAGGCGAGCGCGACCGGCACCGCCCGCTTGCCGACCCGGCGGACGGTCCGGCTGAAGAAGCCCTCGTCGGGGACGGGCGCGGCGGGCGCCTTGATCCGGGAGCCGGCGAAGCCGAGCAGCGCGGGGATCAGGGTCAGCGCGGCGGCGACCGCGATCACCACCACGCTCACCCCGGCGGCGGCGACCGCGCCGAGCACCGGGCTGGTGAAGACGAACAGGCCGGAGAGCGCGACGGCGACGGTGAGGCCGGAGAAGGCGACGGTGCGCCCGGCGGTCGCGGCGGTGCGTTCGACGGCGGCGGCGATGCCCGCGCCGTGCCCGCGTTCCTCCCGGAAGCGGTTCACCATGAGCAGCGCGTAGTCGATCGAGAGTCCGAGCCCGAGCACGGTGGCGATCGGCAGCACGCTGGTGTCGATGTCCATGATCCGGCTGAAACCGAACATGGCCAGCAGCGCGCCGCCCACCGAGGCGACCGCGCCGATCACCGGCAGGCTGGCCGCGGCGAGGCCGCCGAAGACCAGCACCATGACGACCAGGGTGAGCGGCAGCGTCACCATCTCGCCGAAGCGGGTGTCCTGTTCGGTCTGCTTCTTGACCTCGTCCTGGAGCACCAGGTCCCCGCCGACGGTGACGTGGGCGCCGGCCTCGCCGTTCAGGGCGGCGAGGCGCTGGGTGACGGCGTCGGTCTGGGCGGAGGTGCTGGTGTCGGCCATCCGTACGGTGACCAGGCTCGCGGTGCCGTCGGCGGAGCGCAGTGCGGCGGGCGCCGGGCCGGCGCCGTAGGCGTCGAGCGCGGAGGAGACGCCGGGGAGGGCGGCGAGGTCGGCGGTGGCCTTGGTGACGGCGGCCCGTACGGCCGGGTCGTCGACCGGTTTCCCGTCCACTACGGCGGTGACGGTGCCGCGGGCCGGGTCGGTCGCGGCGACCACCGCGCTGCCCCGGTCGGCTTCGGCGGTGGCGGAGGAGGCGCCGGCCACCGTTCCTTCGAAGACCCGGCCGCCGATCAGCACGCCCACGACCAGGACGACGGCCCAGAGGCCGAGCACCCAGCGGCGGTGGCGGAAGCAGAACCGGCCGAGGGCGGCGAGCCGCCCGGGGACCGCGGGGTCGCCGGCAGCGGTGGGAGCGTTGCGCATGAAGGAGGCCTTTCGGGCAGCTCCCCTCAATGTAGGTGCAACCCGGTGTTCGACCTATAGACGGACAATGAGCCACATCTCACATAATTCCTTCACATAAACCACAAATAAGTGAAGGCGAAAAACGAAAGAACGTGAAGCAAAAGGCCCCGGCCAAAGGCGAAAAAAGAAAATGGGGGGCGCCCCCCACGGTGTGGGGGGGGGGGGGCCGCGAGCGAGGACAGGTCCGGTCAGGAGTGCCCGAGCTCCTCCGCCGGGGCGTCCGGCTCGACCGAGCCGGAGGTGCGGTCCGGGTGCAGCTGCATCGGCTCGACCACCAGCTCGTCCAGGATCAGCTCGGACGGCGCCGGCGGGGCCGGGATGACGGCCGCCTCGGAGTGCCCGCCGCAGCCGTACGCGAAGGAGACGATCTGCCCGTCCGCCGGCCCGAACTCGTTGCCGCACACGCCGAAGGCCTGTCCGAGCGAGCCGCCGATCGGGATCAGGAAGCCGCAGCTGCCGCACGCGGCGGGCGCGGCCTGCGCCATCGGCGTCTGCGAGCCGTGCGCCTTCTCCCAGCGGTCGGCGGCCAGGTGCAGGCCGAGCCGGGAGAGCACCCGGCTGCGGCCCATGCCGAGCTCCTCGGCGACGGCGTTGATCCGGGCCCGGGCCGGGGCGGGCTGGATGCCCGGGTCGGTGACGACCACGTCCTCCTCGGCCGCGAGGGCGACCGCGGAGTTCGGGGCCGGCTCGTCCTCGCCGCTCCAGCCGGGTTCCAGGCGCGCGTCGTCGGCGTCGGTGGGCAGCAGGTCGCCCGGGCCCATGTCACCGGGGCGCAGCCGCTCGCTCCACGGCACCCACTGGGGGGCGAGGACGGCGTCGGCGCCGGGCAGCAGGACGACCTCGTCGAGGGTGACGTTCTTCGCGCGCGGGGCACGGGCGACGGTGACCGCCCAGTGCCAGCCACGGTAGGCGGCGTCCAGGCACTCGAAGGTGTGGGTGACGACGCGGTCGGCGTCCGCCTGGGCGCCGAGATGTGGTCCGACGGTCTCCGGGCCGACGGCCTCCTCGGCCGCCTTCCGGGCGAGTTCGACGGCCTCGGCACAGAGCCGATCGGGGGTACGGCTTCGCATCGCAGCACTCACGGCGTCGATTCTCTCCCAGTTCTTCTGTCGCCCACGGCGTGTTGCCTGTTCCGTCGCGGCTCGATAGTCCCTTGTCCATTCTGCGCGACCAGAGGCCGCCGCGGATACCGGCCGCGCCGCTCGTCCGGGCCTGCCGGCGCCCCGGCGCTCGGCGCGCGGCCCTTGGGCAGGCTACCCGCCGGTCGGCGCCCCAGCACAGTCCGGGGCGGTGGCGGCCGTTCCGGGGCCGCGCCGAGGGGGGTGGATTCCCGCGTCACTGCGGCGATTCTGGGGCAGGATGGGCATGTGGCGGACGAGGACCCGTCGCAGCACGCACTGCACGCCTCGCAGGCCGGCAGCCCCGACCAGGCGGACGCCGTGCCGCGACAGCAGTCTCCGGCCCCCACTGCGGGCGAACCGCAGCCGGGGGGCGATTTCGAGTCGCCCGCCGCCCCCGTGAGCCTCGTCAAGACCGGCGCCGCGATCGCCACCGCGACCGGCACCGGCGCGGATCCGGCCGTCCACGCCCGGCAGCTCGCCGCCCTGGACGGGGACCCTGGCGAAGAGGACCCCGAGCCGAGCCGCAACGTCCTGGTCCGGACCGCCTCCGCCGCCGGCGCCCGCACCGGCCGGGTGGTGCACGGCACCGGCCGCCGGATCCGCAAGGCCACCTCCGCGGAGGGCGCGGGCGAATCCGGCCTGGCGAAGCTGATCGAACTGCACGCGCTGAACTCCTTCGGCGACATGCTGATCACCGTCGCGCTGGCCTCGACCATCTTCTTCTCCGTGCCCACCGGCGAGGCCCGCGGCCGGGTGTCGCTGTACCTGCTGATCACAATGGCCCCGTTCGCCCTGCTGGCCCCGGTGATCGGCCCGCTGCTGGACCGGCTGCCGCACGGCCGCCGGGCGGCGATGGCGATGTCGATGCTGGCCCGGGCGGTGCTGGCCTGGACGATGGCCGGGGTGATCACCGGCGGCGGTCTGGCGCTGTACCCGGAGGCGCTGGGCGTGCTGGTGGCGTCCAAGGCGTACGGGGTGGTGCGCAGCGTGGTGGTGCCGCGGCTGCTGCCGAGCCGGCTGTCGCTGGTGAAGGCGAACTCCCGGGTCACCCTGGCCGGGCTGCTGGCCACCGGGGTGGCGGCCGGGGTGGGCGGTCTGCTGCACCTGATCGGGCCGGGCTGGCCGCTGCGCGGCGCGTTCCTGGTCTTCGTGATCGGCACCCTGATGGCCTTCCACCTGCCGCACGCGGTGGACTCCGCCAAGGGCGAGCAGCGCGCCGTCCTGCACGCCGAGGTCCACGGCGAGGTCCACGACGGGGTGCACGGCGAGCGGGCGCCGGAGGACGCCCGGGCCCCGAAGGCCTCGCTGCGCACCGTCGGCCCCTCGGTGATCCTGGCGCTGCGGGCGATGTCGGCGCTGCGCTGGCTGGTCGGCTTCCTGGTGATGTTCCTGGCGTTCCTGCTGCGCGAAGAGCCGATCGGGGGCCTGCGGCCGACGCTGGCACTGGGCCTGGTGGCGCTGGCGGCGGGGACGGGCAACGCGCTGGGTTCGGTGCTGGGCTCCTGGCTGCGCACCCGGGGCCCGGAGGCGACGGTCACCGCGATGCTGCTGCTGGCGACCGGCGCGACGGCGGCGGCCGCGCTCTGGTACGGCGTGGTGACGGTGGTCCTGGTCGCCGGCGTGGCCGGGGTGGCGGCCTCGCTGGGCAAGCTGTCGCTGGACGCGCTGATCCAGCGGGACGTCCCGGAGGCGGTGCGGACCTCGGCGTTCGCGCGGTCGGAGACGCTGCTCCAGCTGTCCTGGGTGGCCGGCGGCGCGGTCGGCATCCTGCTGCCGCTGAACGGCGTGCTGGGTCTGTCGGTGGCCGCCGGGGTGGTGGGCCTGATGCTGCTGTGGACGGTCCGCACGCTGTTCCGGGTGGGCCTGCGGCGGCGCCCGGCGGCGCCCAGGGTGGCCTGAACCGGCCACGGGCAACACGCGGTGGCCGACCCCCGCGTAGCGTGATCGGCGAAGCCCGGTAGATTCTGACGCATGAGCCTCAATACCCGTGCCATCGCCGCCCTCGGCGCCGTCGTCGTGGTCGGTGCTGCCACGGTCGGCACGTCCGTCGCCATCGCGAGCGGCCAGACCGAGCACAGCTCCCACCGCGCGACCCTGACGGTCGGCAACTCCTCGATCGTCGCGGACCCGCTGTGCTTCAACGGCGGCAGCCCGATCACGGAGGACCTGCAGCAGGAGTGCCAGCAGAAGGCCACCCAGGCCCTCGCGGAGGGCACCCTCCCGACCTCCGACGTCGTGGTGAGCGACCGGGTCGGCGTCGGCGTCTCCCCGAACGTGGCCGACAAGGGCTGGTGGGCCTTCACCAACGGCGGCTCGCAGGGCCAGGGCGGGCGCTTCAGCCTGTTCTCCTACGCCAAGGGCCCGACCTTCTCCGGCTCCCAGCCGGCGAGCCAGGTGCTGAACGCCTCCGGCAAGACCCTGGTCACCGTGGTCGAGGGCGACAAGAACTCGGACAACCCGGTCGCCGTCTGGTACTTCCAGCTGAACACCCAGGACAGCTGACGCTCCCGCGATGACCGCACACGCCGTCGCGGACGAGCGCAGCGAGCAGTCGGGCCCCGACCGGGCCCGACTGCTCGTCGTCGTCGCGGTGCCCGCCGAGGCCGAGGCCGTCCTGCGCGGCCTGCCCGGCCCGGCCACCGTGCTGCCGTTGCCCGGCGGTGCGCTGCACCGGGCCGCGGGCGCCCCGGTGGACGTCCTGGCGGGCGGGGTCGGCCCGGCCGCCGCCGCGGCCGCCACCTCCGCCGCGCTGGGCGCGCAGCCGGCCTCGGGGGGCCGCTACGGCCTGGTCGTCTCGGCCGGGATCGCCGGCGGGTTCGCCCCGCACGCCCCGGTCGGCACCACCGTGCTGGCCGACGCGATCGTCACCGCCGACCTCGGCGCCGAGACCCCCGAGGGCTTCGCCGACGTCACCGAACTGGGCTTCGGCACCGTCCGGCACAACCCTCCCCCGGCCGCCGTCGCGCTGGCCGCCCGGGCCCTGGGCGCCGCCACCGGCCCGGTGCTGACCGTCTCCACCGTCACCGGCAGCGCCGAGCGGGCCGCCGCGCTGGCCGCCCGCCACCCGGGCGCCCTGGCCGAGGCGATGGAGGGCTTCGGCGTGGCCGAGGCCGCCGCCCGGTACGGCGTGCCGGTGCTCGAACTGCGGACCGTCTCCAATCCGGTCGGCCCGCGCGACCGAGCCGCCTGGCGGATCGGCGAGGCGCTGGCCGCCCTGGAGCGGGCCTTCGCCGCACTGCCCGTCCACGAACTGATCGAGGAGGCCGGCCGTGGCTGAACGGCTGAGCATCGCGTACTCGCCCTGCCCGAACGACACCTTCGTCTTCCACGCCTGGGCGCACGGCCTGGTGCCCGGGGCGGACGCCCCCGAGGTGACCTTCGCGGACATCGACGTCACCAACGGCCTGGCCGAGCGCGGCGAACTGGACGTCCTGAAGATCAGCTACGGCGCGCTGCCCTGGGTCCTGGACGAGTACACCCTGCTGCCCTGCGGCGGCGCGCTCGGGCGCGGCTGCGGCCCGCTGGTGCTCACCCGGCCGGGCACGGACGCCCCCGCGGACCTCACCGGGAAGACGGTGGCGGTGCCGTCCGAGCGCTCCACCGCCTACCTGCTGTTCCGGCTCTGGGCCGCGAAGGCGGTGCCGGGCGGCTTCGGCGAGATCGTCGTCCTGCCGTTCCACGAGATCATGCCCGCCGTCCGGGACGGCCGGGTGGACGCCGGCCTGGTGATCCACGAGGCCCGGTTCACGTACCGGCAGTACGGCCTGCACAGCCTGGCCGACATGGGCGAGGCCTGGGAGCAGGAGACCGGCCTGCCGATCCCGCTCGGCGCGATCGTCGCCCGGCGCTCGCTCGGCGCCGAACGGCTGCGCGCGCTCACCGACGCCGTCCGCGCCTCCGTCCGGCAGGCCTGGGCGGACCCGAGCGCCAGCCGGGAGTACGTGCTGGCGCACGCCCAGGAGATGGACCCGGCCGTCGCCGACCAGCACATCGCCCTGTACGTGAACGAGTTCACCGCGGACCTCGGCGAGGAGGGCTACGCGGCCGTCCGCGCGCTGCTCACCCGGGCCGCCGCGGAGGGGCTGGTGCCCCCGCTCGACCCGGGTGCGCTGGCGCTCTGATCCCCCTCGGTCAGACGTCGAACTGGTCGGCCACCGCGCGCAGCAGGCCGGCCAGCTTCTGGCCGGTCGCCTTGGCCGGGTAGCGGCCGTGCTGGAGGCCCGGCAGCACCGCGTCCAACGTGGTGATCAGGTCCTGGACGATCGGCGCCATGTCGTCGGCGCTCTTGCGCTGGGCGGCGGCCACCGACGGCAGTGCGTCCAGCAGTTGCACGGCCATCGCCTGGTCGCCGCGGTGGCCGGCGACCACGCCGAACTCGACCCGCTGGCCCGGCTTCAGCACGGTGACACCGGCGGGCAGCGCCTTGGTGTGGACGAAGACGTCGCCGCCGTCGTCGCGTGACAGGAAGCCGAAGCCCTTCGTCTCGTTGAACCACTTGACCTGGCCGGTGGGCATCTCGACAGTCCTCGAATGGGTGTGAGGGATCCCGGCCCTGGCCGGGGATCACTGGGTGGTGGGGAAGGCAGCCGACCTCGGCTCGGCGCCCGCGGGCGCTCATGGTCAGCACGCTGTCAGGAGCAGACTAACGGTCCGTCACTGCCTCATCCGCGTTCCGCGAAAGATCCGCGTTCCAAGGCCCGTTGGGGGCGGTACGGGCGCGGCGTTCTCGCGATCACGGGCGACCCGGTACTGGCACAGCCGGGGCGCGGCTCAGCACGGTCCATCGGCTCACACCCCCGGGTCTGAGGAAACGGGGCGCACGTGTCGCACCCCTCGGCACCCCCTGCATACCCCCGCCCAGCAGGGATCAAAACGTTCAGCTTCCGAGAAACTGCGCAACGTGACCGGACCGCTCCGGTGACGGGGGCCGGCGGCCGCTCTGCCAGACTGGACCGACCGCCCGACCAGCCCCGAGGAGCGAGCAGACGTGAGCAGCCAGAGCGCCGACCCCGGCGACGTGTACGTCAAGGCCGGGACGATCGTCTTCGGTCTGGGCGCGCTCGCCACCCTGGTCACCTTCGTCCCGCTGTTCCTGCACCTGACGCCGCTGCCGACGGCCGCGTACTGGCTGAGCATGCTGATGCCGGCGGGCTTCCTGGCCGCGCTGACCGGGCTGTTCCTGAACGCGCGGGCCCAGCGCCGCCGGGTGGAGTCCGCGGCCGCGTCCTAGAACGCGACCCCGGGACCCGGCCCCAGGGCGTGCCCCGGGGCCGCGGCTCAGCCGGCCAGGTGGGCGTCGAGCCAGGCCGGGAACCCGGTGAGGTCCGCCAGCACCACGTCCGCCCCGGCCGCGCGCAGTTCGTCCGCGCTGTACGGGCCGGTGGCCACGCACACCGCGACGGCGTCCGCGTGCCGGGCGCCCCGGATGTCGCCGAGGTGGTCGCCGACGTAGACGCTCGCGCCGTACTCGCGCAGCGCCTCGCCCTTGGTCTCCGCCCAGAGGTCGCCGACCAGCGCGTCCGCGTGCAGCCCGGCGTGCTCCAGGTGCAGGCGGGCGTTCGGCTCGTACTTGCCGGTGATCACCGCGACCCGGCCGCCGTGGTCGCGGACCGCCTCGACGGCGGCGTGCGCGCCGGGGAGGGCGACGGTCGGGGCGAAGGCGAGGTCGCGGTAGAGCTCGCGGTAGCGGGTCGCGGCGCGCGCCACCTCGTCCTCCGGGAACCAGTTGCGGATCTCGTCCAGCAGCGGCGGGCCGAGCCGGGTGACCACCAGGTCGGCGTCGATGCGGGCGCCGGTCTCGGCCGCGAGCGCCAGGTAGGTGGCGTGGATCCCCGGCCGGGTGTCCAGCAGCGTCATGTCGAGGTCGAAGCCGACGGTGAGCGGGGCGGTGCGGGTCTCGGGCATGCCGCCAGGCTATCCAACGGGCGGTGCGGGGGGCCGGGACAATTTGCCCCGGCTTCCGACGGGAACTTAGGTTTACCTGAGTTGTCTGCGGAGAGGGCCCATGACCGACACCACCGCGCCACCCGGCGCGCGACGGACAGCGCGCCGCCGAATACTGTGGCTCGCCGCCGCGCTGGCCGTCCTGGCCGCCGCGGTGCTGCTGAGCCTGGCGGTCGGCAGCCGCACCATCCCCTTCGGCGACACCCTCGACGCCCTGCTGCACGGCGGCGACACGGCCAACGCCGTCGTCGTCCGCGAGCTGCGGGTGCCGCGCACCGTCGTCGGGCTGGCCGTCGGCGCGGCGCTCGGCCTCGCCGGGGCCGTCATGCAGGGCCTCACCCGCAACCCGATCGCCGACCCCGGCATCCTCGGCGTCTCCCAGGGCGCGGCGGCCGGCGTGGTCCTCGCCATCTCCGGCTTCGGCGTCTCCACCCTCACCGGCTACGTCTGGTTCGGCTTCGCGGGCGCCGTGATCGCCACCGTGCTCGTGTACGGCCTGGCCGGGCGCGGCCGGGGCGGGGCCACGCCGATCAAGCTGGCGCTGGCCGGCTCGGCGATGTCCGCGTTCATCGCCTCGCTCAACACCATGGTGCTGACGACCGACGCGGCCACCATGGACCAGTTCCGCTTCTGGCACGTCGGCTCGCTCTCCGGGCGGACCTCGGACGTGGCCTGGCAGCTGCTGCCGTTCCTCGCCGTCGGCACGGTGCTGGTGGTCGCGGTGGCCCGCGGCCTGGACGCGCTCGCGCTCGGCGAGGACACCGCCAAGGGCCTCGGTGCCAAGACCGGCCTGGTCCGGGCGGTCGGCGCGCTCGGCGCGACGGTGCTGACCGGCTCGGCCGTCGCGGCCGCCGGGCCGATCGCCTTCGTCGGCCTCGCCGTCCCGCACGCGGCGCGGGCCGTCGCCGGCGCGGACCACCGCTGGGTGCTCGCCTTCTCCGCCGTCCTCGGCCCCGCCCTGCTGCTGCTCGCCGACACCCTGGGGCGGGTCCTCTTCCCGCCGTCGGAGGTCCCGGCGGGCGTGATGACGGCGCTCGTCGGCGTCCCGGTCCTGGTCGCGCTGGTGCGCCGCCGGAAGGTGGTCGCGTCATGAGCGCGCAGGGCGGGCGAACCGTCGGGCGCGGCGCCGTCTCCCCGCGCGGGTACGCCGTGCTGCGGGCCGGGCGGGCGTCCGTGCTGCTGCACCGCCGGTCGGCGGTGGTGGCGCTGGGCCTGCTGGTCGCGCTGGCCGGGACGGTCGTCGCCTCGCTCTGCCTGGGCGAGTCGGCCGTGTCGCCGGTCGAGGTGGTGAAGGTGGTGCTCGGGCAGCCGAGCCCGCACGAGCTGGTGGTCGGCGAGTTCCGGCTGCCCCGGGTGGTCGTGGGCCTGCTGGTCGGCACGGCGCTGGGGCTGGCCGGGGCACTGATCCAGACCGTCGCCCGCAATCCGCTGGCCAGCCCCGACGTGGTGGGCGTGACCTGGGGCGCGACCGCCACCGTCGTCGGGCTGATGGCGTACGGCGTGGTCGGCTCGACCGGTCAGGCCCCGTACGCGGCGGTCGCGGGCGGGCTGGTGGCCGGGCTGCTGGTGTACGCGCTGGCATGGCGGCGCGGCCTGCACGCGCAGCGCTTCGTGCTGATCGGGATCGGGATCAGCGTGGCCCTGTCCTCGCTGACCTCCGTGTTCCTGACCAAGGGCGACGGCTTCCAGGCGCAGGCCGCGAAGGTCTGGATGACGGGCAGCCTGAACGGCGCCGGCTACGACCAGGCCGGCTGGCTGGCCTGGGTGCTGCTCGCCGCCGTGCCCGTCGTCCTGTGGGCGGCGCGGGCGCAGCGCACGATCTCCTTCGACGACGCGACGGCCGTCGGTCTGGGCCTGCGGCTGGACCGGATCCGCCTCGGCATGGCGCTGCTGGGCATCGTGCTGGCCTCGTGCGCGGCGGGCGCCGCCGGGCCGGTGGACTTCGTGGCGCTGATGGCGCCGCAGATCGCGCTGCGGCTGGTCCGGTCCGCGCAGGTCCCGCTGTTCTGCTCGGCGCTGACGGGCGCGCTGGTGGTCGTGCTGGCCGATCTGATCGCCCGGCGACTGATGGCGCCGACCGAACTGCCGGTGGGCGTGGTGACCGGCATGGTCGGCGCGCCGTACTTGATGTGGCTGCTGATCCTCCCCCGAACTCCGTTCGGGGGTACCCCCATCCGTCGTGGAGGTTCCTGATGTCCGCTCACCGACTGGAGGCCCGGGGCCTCACCCTGGCCTACGAGGCGCGCACGGTCGTCGAGGGCCTGGACGTCGGCATCCCGGACGGGCGGGTGACGGTGATCGTCGGCCCGAACGCCTGCGGCAAGTCGACGCTGCTGCGGGCCCTGGGGCGCCTGCTGAAGCCGGTCCGGGGCGCGGTGCTGCTGGACGGCGAGGAGCTGGCGCGGATCCCGACGAAGCGGATCGCCCAGCGGCTGGGCCTGCTGCCGCAGTCGCCGACGGCGCCGGAGGGCATCTCGGTGGCGGACCTGGTCTCGCGGGGCCGCCAGCCGCACCAGAGCTGGTGGCAGCAGTGGTCGCCGGAGGACGAGGCGGCGGTGACGGAGGCGCTGGAGCGGACGTCCACGGCGGAGCTGGCCGAGCGCAGCATGGACGAGCTGTCCGGCGGCCAGCGGCAGCGGGCGTGGATCGCGATGGCGCTGGCGCAGGGCACGGACATCCTGCTGCTGGACGAGCCGACCACCTACCTGGACATCGCGCACCAGGTGGAGGTGCTGGACCTGGTCCGCCGGCTGAACGTCGAGCGCGGCCGCACGGTGGTGGCGGTGCTGCACGACCTCAACCAGGCGGCCCGGTACGCGGACCACCTGGTGGCGATGCGGGACGGCCGGGTGGTGGCGCAGGGCGCGCCGACCGAGGTGGTGACGGCGGAGCTGGTGCGGGAGGTGTTCGGGCTGGAGTCGGTGGTGGTGCCGGACCCGGTGACGGGCACGCCGTTGGTCGTTCCGGGGGCCCCGTGGGCGGCGGCCGTGGACGCCTGACGGCAATTCCACACCAAACCGGACATAATCGGCGCGCCCCCGAAACCTCACCGCCTGAGGACCGCCGATGCACCGGATCGCCCGCCGTTCGTTCCTCGCCGGTCTCGGCGGGGCCGCGCTCGCGGCCTGCACCACCCGGCGGCCGGCGCCGCCGACCGCCGACGGCCTGGGCGCGGCCGCCTCGCCCACCCCGGTGCCGCCGGTCACGGTGGACACGGCCACCGGGCCGGTGCTGGTGCCGGGCGAGCCGCTGCGAGTGGTCGTCCTCGACACGGACGTGCTGGACTCGGCGCTGACCCTCGGCATCACCCCGGTCGGCGCCGCGCTGCCGGCCGCCGACATCCGGTTCCCGAGCTACTGGCCGGCCTCCCGGGTCGCCGGGATCCACCGGGTCGGCCTGGCCGGCGCCCCGGACCTGGTCGCGATCCGGGCCCTGCGGCCGGACCTGATCCTCTCCAACCAGGCGCGCGACGGCGACCGCTACGACCAACTGCGGGAGATCGCGCCGACCGTACTCACCCAGACCACCGGCGCGCCGTGGAAGGCCGACTTCCAGGTGCACGCCCAGGCGTTGAGCCGGGAGGCCGCGGCGGCGGCCTTCGTCTCCTCGTACCAGCGGCACGCCAACCAGGTGGTGCAGGCCCTGTCGGCGGCGAAGGCGTCCGGCCGGAAGGTGAGCCTGGTGCGGTTCGTGGAGGGCGGCGGGATCCGGCTGTTCGGGAAGCAGAGCTTCCCCGGGATCGTACTGTCGGACGCCCAGGTGGGGCGGCCGGACGCACAGAACGTCGACCAGTCCGACGTCGAGATCCCGCTGGACCAGATCGCGAAGGCGGACGGCGACCTGCTGCTGTACGCCACCTCCGGCGACCCGGCCCTGGCCGGCACCGACGCCGCGCTGGAGAGCCCGGGCTGGCAGGCGCTGGGGGCGGTCAAGGCGCACCGGGCGTTCCCGGTGGACGACCAGCTGTGGTTCCAGGGGATCGGGTACACCGGCGCCAACTTCATGCTGGCCGAGCTGCAGCGCTTCCTGGAGGCGTGACCCGCCGCGCGGCGTCGGCGTAGCGGGCCGGGGAGGTGCCGACGGCGGCCGTGAAGTCGCGGGTGAGATGGGCCTGATCCGCGTACCCGAGTTCGGCCGCGAGCGCCGCCAGGTCCAACGCGCCGCCCGCGTCGGCGCGTTCGGCGGCCTCGTGGAGGCGGGCGCGGCGCAGCACCCACTTCGGGGAGGCGCCGACGTACTCGGCGAACAGCCGCTGGAGCCGGCGGACGGTGAGGCCCAGCTCCCGCGCCAGGTCGTCGACCCGGCACAGGTCGGGGGTGCCGGTGATCCGCTCCACCATGGCGGCGACCTCCTGCGCGACCGGGTCGGGCGCGGGCAGCCGGGGCAGCAGGAAGGCGTCCGCGAGGGCGGCCTGGTCCCGCGGCCGTTCACCGAGCACGTCCTCGTTGAGCCGGTCCACCTCGGGGCCGAAGTAGGCGGCCGCGGGCACCGACCGGTCCGCGAGCCCGGCCACCGGGTGCCCGGCGAACGAACGGAACGCGCCCGGCCGGAACTTCACTCCCAGCACGTGCCCGGCGCCCTCCAGGCGGCGGACGAAGAGCGACCGGTCGACCCCGTAGACGCGAGCCCTCGGGGCCTCGAAGACCAGGTGCACGTTCGGGTGGGCGAGCACCTTCTGCTCGTACGGGGGCCGGCCGCGCCGGTCCCAGCGGACCAGCCAGTAGAACTCGACGAAGCGCGCCACGGCGGGGGCGGGCGCGCGCCGCTCCACCCTGATCGCCTCCGCCGCGCGGGCGGGGTGGAGCACGCCGCGTCCGAGGTCGGGAGAGTCCATACCCGCCAGGCTAGGCCTTGTCCGGTATGGACTCTCCGGGCCCGCGACGCCCGGGTTCCGGCGCCGGTCGGGGTGGCTGCACCCTGCCATAAGCTGGCACGGTGAGTAGCGAACCGGCCCCGCCCGAGGACACCGCCGTCGAGCTGATGCGCGCGATGACGCGGCTGCGGGCACGGCTGCGCACCGAGGCCCCGATCGACGACCTGCCGTGGAACTGGTCGCACCTGACCACCCTGCACCGCGTCGTGCAGCAGGGCCCGACGACCGTGACCGAACTCGCCCAGGCCGAGCACGTGCGCCGCCAGTCCATGGCGGAGACCGTGGCCGCGCTGCGGGCCGGCGGCCTGGTCAGCGCCGCCAAGGACCCGAACGACGGGCGCAAGTCCCTCTTCAGCGCGACCCCGGCCGGAGCCGACCTGTGCGAGCGGATCCCGGCGGCGCGGGAGGCGTGGCTGGCCGAGGTGATCGGCTCCACCCTCCGGGCCGGCGAGCGCAAGACGCTCGACCGGGCCGCCGAGATCATGAACCGCCTGGCGGACAGCTAGGACTCGGCGAGTCGCCGGTCGCAGACGGTCAGGGCGATGAGGAGGGCGGAGATCGCGACCAGCACCCAGGCGATGGAGTGCAGGCCGCCGTCGTCCACCCGGTCGTGGAAGGCGGTGCCGGTGATCGCCGCCGAGGCGATGGAGCCGAGGTAGCCGAAGGTGCGCAGCAGCCCGGAGGCGGTGCCGACCGTGGCGGCGGGGGCCTCCTGGTAGAGGACGGTCTGGTTGGCGACCGTCCCGGCGCCGGAGGTCAGTCCGAACACCGCGCTGACGGCGACGACCGCCGCCATCGGGGTGCCGCCGCCCACGAACAGCACGGCCACGGCGCCGAACAGCAGCAGCACCGAGCAGACGATCAACGGCAGCCGCACGCCCGTCCGTTGGGCCACCACCCGGGCGGCCACGGCGCTCAGGACGCCCATCGGCATCAGCGCCAGGCCGGCCTGGTAGGCGGACAGCCCGCGGGCCGCCTCCAGCCACTGGGTGAGCCCGTAGAGGATCACGTACGTCCCCATCAGCGTCAGGCCGTTGCGCACGTAGGTGCGGGTCAGGGCCCCGTTGGAGGCGAGCAGCCGGACGTCGAGGAACGGGTGGGCGGCGCACAGTTCCCAGCCGACCAGCACGGCGGCGAGGACGAGGGCGGCGGCGAGCGCGGGCCAGTCCGGGCGCGGCAGGGCGGAGAGGAAGACCATCAGGGCGGTCAGCGAGCCGCCGAAGCCCAGCATGCCGGGCAGGTCGAGGCGGGAGGCGAGGGCGCGGGGTGAACCGGGGCGCACCGGGTCGGGGTCCGGCGCGATCCCGACCACCGCCAGGACCAGGGCGACGGCGGCGACCGGAATGTTGATCCAGAAGGCGGTCTGCCAGCCGAACCAGCCCACCAGCAGCCCACCGAGGGCGGGGCCTACGGCGACGGTGGCGGCGCCGGTGATCGCCAGGCCGCCGAGCACCCCGCGCGGCGGGGCCTGGTAGCCGGCCTGTTCGGCGCGGCGGCGGATCAGCAGCATCGCGGCCGGGTAGCCGGCCGAGGTGCCCGCGCCGATCAGCACCCGGGCCGCGATCAGGGCGGCCATCGAGTGGGCCAGCGTGCCGACGATCCCGGCCGCGAACACCAGCACGATGCCGGCGATGAAGATCCGCCGGGGCCCGAACTCCTCGGCGAGCCGCCCGGCGGCGGGCTGGGCCAGCGCGCTGGTGAGGTACAGGCAGGAGATCAGGACCGCGGTGTCCCCGACGGGGAGGTGCAGGGCGGCCGCGATGGCCACCAGTGCGGTCGCGATGATCGAGCTGTTGACCGGGTTGAGCGAGGCCCCCAGGTACAGCGGGACCACGAAGCGCGGGCCGAAGGGGTTTCCGGCGGGCGCCGGGGTCGTCTGCCGCGGGGTGCGGGTGTCGCCGGGGAGAGGCATGCCGGGTTCCTTCCGCTTCCTCCGGGACCTCTGCGACAGGGCGGGGCCTGCTGGGGAGATCCCGGCGGAGATAGGCAGGCTACCTGCTGAACATTAGCAGTCTGCCTGCCTATTTTGAACCGTTCGCCGCAGTCGGGGCGGGCCGCCGCGAGCCCCGGCCCGACGCTCCTGGCCAGGGCGCCGACCGTCGCGTTTCTTCAAGACCCGGCAGCCCCGACCGGCGCAGGATCGGGGCATGAACGATCACCCCACCCCGGACACCCACCCGCCGCACCCCCTGCACCCCCTGCACCCCCTGCTGGCCCGCGCCGCCGCGGCCGCCGCACGCGTCGCCGACGGCGTCCCGGCGGGCCACCCGCTGGACGGCCCGACGCCCTGCACGGACTTCGACACCCGCGCGCTCGCCAACCACTGGGTGCTCTACACCTCGCACGGCCTGGAGCACCGGGCCCGCCGCACCGAACTACCCAAGGCGCTGGTCGACCACGACTTCACCGCCGACCCCGGCTGGCCCGCCGCCTACGCGGCCCAGCTGGACCGCGCCGTCGCGGCCTGGGCCGACCCGGCCGCCTGGGCGGGGGACGTCGACCTCGGCGGCTCCCCGGCACCGGCGGAGGGCGTCGCCCGGATGCTGATCGCGGAGCTCGTCCTGCACGGCTGGGACGTCGCCCGGGCGACCGGCGGTCCGATCGGGATCGACGAGGAGCTCGCGCAGCTGGTGCTGGAGGTCGTCGGGGAGAACGCCGAGCTGTACCGCCAGTACGGCGGGTTCGCCGCCCCGGTGGCGGTGCCGGACGGCGCCCCGGCGCTGGACCGCGCGCTGGCCGCCTCCGGGCGCGATCCGCGCTGGAACGCGTGAGCGGCTGAGCGGCTGAGCGGCTGAGCGCTCAACCGGTTAGCCGGTCAGCCGGTCAGCCGGTCAGGCCCTCAGCCCGTCGCCCGCAGGGACGCGCGGAGCCGGGCGTGCAGCAGGCGCACGGCCGGCGAGTGCTGGCCGGGTCGGGCGACCAGGCCGAGGCGGGCCCGGACCGGCGCATCGGCGACGGGGACGGTCCGGAGGCCCTCGCCGGCGGCGGAGGAGGGGCTGAGGACGGCGACGCCGGCCCCGCGCTGGGCGAGCCGGAACAGCGTGGCCGGGGAGCTGGCGTCGATGTCCACCCGCGGTTCGAGGCCGAGTTGCAGGCAGGAGTGCTCGTAGGCGGCGCGGATGCCGGTGCCCGGGGAGAGGCAGAGGATCTTCTCGGACGCGAGGTCGGCGAGCCGGAGGGAGGGGCGGTCCAGGCGGTGGCCGGCGGGGACGATGGCGGCGATCGGCTCGTCGACGACGACGGTGACGTCCAGGCCGGGGTCGGCCTCCTTGGCGAAACCGATCAGCGCCAGGTCGAGGGCGCCGGAGAGGACCTGCGCCTGGAGCAGCTCGGAGTGGCCCTCGTGCAGGCTCAGTTCGATGCCGGGGTGGGTGCGGCCGAGGTCGGCGACGACGTCGAGGAACGGCGGGATCGCGCACCCCATGATCATCCCGAGCCGGACGCGGCCGCGGACGGCGTCGGCGAACTCGGCGGCGGTGTGCTGAATGGCTTCGAGCGTGGCGAGGGCGTCCTTGGCCAGCGGCAGGACGGCCTCGCCGGCGGGGGTGAGGCGGACCCGGCGGCCGGAACGGTCGAGGAGCAGCTGGCCCAACTCGCGTTCCAGCTTGCCGACCTGGGTGCTGATGCCGGACTGGCTGACGTGCAGGCGGGTCGCGGCGGCGGTGAAGGAGCCCTCGTCGACGACGGCCGCGAAGTAGCGCAGCTGGTGCATCTCCATAACCAATGATGATAGCCGGGATCTGATCCATCTGTTGGACGGATGGCGGAGTGCTCGGGAGGATGGAGGCATGACGACGACGAAGACTGCGCGTGAGATTTCCGAGACCTACTTCGCGGCCTGGCAGGCGGGCGACTTCGAGACGCTGCGGGGGCTGCTGGCGGAGGACGTCGACTTCGTGGGGCCGCTGGCCACGGTGTCGGGGGTGGAGAACGCCCTGGCCGGGCTGAAGGGGCTCGGGCAGGTCCTGGAGAAGATCGAGGTGCACGCCCGAGTGGTCGAGGGGGACGACGTGATCACCTGGTTCGACCTGCACACGAGCGTCGCACCGCCGGCGCCGACGGCGAACTGGAGCCACGTGGAGAACGGGCGGATCACCCGGATCCGGGTGACCTTCGACCCGCGGGAGCTGCTGGCGGGCTTCGCCCGCTGAGCGGCTGGGGCGCACCGCGCCACCGGGCTGAGGGACTGAGGGACTGAGGGACTGAGGGGCTGAGCGATCCGCCGCCGGGCCAAGCGGGGCCAAGCGGTCCGATCCGCCGGGCCGGATCGCCCAGCCCGGCGGGTCGGATCGCGGCGGCCCCGGCTACCGTCGCGCCAGCCGGCCGCGAACCGCCCAGGCCGCCGCGCCGAGGGCGAAGCCGTAGACCGCCACCAGGCCGTGCCCGTTGTCCTGGGCGAGCCACATGGCGAGGCCCAGCACCGGGACGCCGACGGCCAGGGCGCGCTCCTTGGGCAGGCGGGTGCGGGTGAGGAAGGCGAGGGCCAGGGTGGCGCCGAGGAAGTAGGTGGCGCCGGAGCTGCCGGCGAAGTTGCGGGGGTCGGTGCTGGGGCCGTCGCCGAAGCCGAGCAGGTCGTCGATCCGGCCGGGCAGCAGGATGCCCGCGAGGAAGAAGGCGAGGGTGAGCGGGCCGCCCCAGTACCACTGGGCGAGCGCGGCGACGGCGGCGAGGGTGGCGAGGTTCCACAGGCCGCCGCCGAGGCCGCCGTTCTGCAGGAAGACCGAGGTGAACTCGCGCCACCAGCCGGACTTGGCGGGGTCGGCGTCGAGCGCGTCCATGGCGCCGGACCAGAGCAGCTGGAGCAGCACGCCGCCGACGGCGAGCGTGGTCAGGGCGACTGCCGCCCACGGGATCGGCCGCCCCCGCAGCGTGTCCCGGCCGACCACGCCGAGCCCGCAGTTGACCATCATGACCATCAGCGCGGCCGTGGTCACGTTGAACAGGATCGCCCCCATGACTGCCCCTCCCCCATTGCATTCCAACACCGTTCGAAAACCGGGCAGGGCAAAGCTAGCACAGCTTTCGAACGGTGTTTGAAAACGTTGTACGGTGGAGCCATGAAGCTCACCAAGGAGCGCATCGTCGATGCGGGCATGGCCGTCTTCGCGGAGGTCGGCTACCACAACCTGTCCATGCGCCAGGTCGCCGACCGCCTCGACGCCCACGCCGGCAGCCTCTACTACCACGTGCGCGGCAAGGACGAGTTGCTCACCCTGATGGCCGACCGCGTCTGCCGGCAGGCCTACGACACCGGCACCGGAGCCCTCGCCGCCCTCGGCCCCGACGCCACCTGGCGGGACCGGGTCGAGGCCCAGGCCACCACCCTGCGCCGCAGCATCCAGCAACACCCCGGCGGCGCACTGCTCCTCGCCGAGAGCCCCGGCGTCCTCAGCTCCGGCGGCCTCTCCCTGATGGAACGCCTGCTGCGCACCCTCCTCGACGCCGGCCTGCCCACCGTCCACTGCGGCATCGCCGCCGACATCCTGCTCAGCCACGTCACCGGCTTCGTCCTCCAGGAACAGAACCAGCCACCGGCCCCACCACCCGTCAGCGCCGAGCTCTACGCCGACCTGTGCGCGCAGTTCCCGCTGATCATGGGCGAGTTGATCCCCCGGATCAGCCAGGACGAGAAGTTCACCCAGAGCATCCGGCTGCTCTGCACCGGCTTCGCCGCCCTCGTCCCGGGCCTCAGCCCTGCTGCGGCGGGCGACGGCGCAGGCTCAACAGCAGCAGCACCACCGCCGACAGCACCGCCGACAGGCGCAGCACGCCCGGGGCCGCCGACCAGCTGATCTGGCTGAACTGCGCACCGGCCTGCACGCCCGCGCCGCCCTGGGCGCCCGGCTTGGCCTGCATGGCGTGCAGGGTGGCCGCGCTCATCGTGATCAGCGGGATCCCGAGGATGACGAACTTGCGCATCAGATCGGAGAGTTGGCGGGACAGGTAGCCGAGGGCCCAGCCCACCAGCATGGCCGGGAAGAAGCTCATGGCGGCGCCGCCGATCAGCAGCCCGCAGGAGAGCAGGACCAGCAGGGACGGCCGCCGGGCCCCGACACCCGCGCTCGCGCCCGCACCCGCACCCGCACCCGCATCGGCACCGGCCTGGCCGACGGGGGCGGCCGGCTGCGCCTTCGCCTTCCCCGCGGCGGCCGCCCTCGCCTTGGCCTTGCGCTGCTTCTTACCCTTCCCCGCAGCCGCCGCAGCCGCCCCCGCCGCAGCTCCCGCCGGATCGGCAGCCTGCGCGCCCGCCGCACCCGCCCCGCCCCCGGCGCGCTGCTCAGGGATCGGCTTCGGCGGAGCCTGCGGCGAGTCCGAGAAGTTGAGCAACACCAGATCCCAGCCGTTCGCACCGGAGCTGTACACCTGGGGCGGCGGGATGGAGTCCGAATCGTCCTCGGGCCCGTCGAAACGCGACTTGTCCAGCTGTACGGGCGGCGCCCCGGCCCCCGGGGCGCGCGGCGTCCGGGGCGGATCCAGCGGCACCGACGGAGTCCCGCCGCCCGGCGCCGCCGTGTCGTACACGCTGTCCCCGTCGGAGGCGCCGGACGGACCGGAGGCCCCGGACCCACCCGACGGACCCGGACCGCCCGAACCGCCCTTGTCGCCGGCAGCACCGGCCCCGGCAGACCCGCCGGAGGCCCCCGCCCCGCCCCCCGAACGGCCGCTCCACGGCCCGCTCCTGCGCCACCACTCGCCGTCCGTCATCACCGACACCCCGCCTCGCGCCCGAACCCCGGCCCACCGAACCACCCTCGGCCGTGACGCTACCCACCCCGCCCCCGCCCGCGCGAGTCCTGAGGACCGGTCCACCACGGGCCGCCGCACGGACACCCCGCCGTCCGCCCGCCCGACTAACCTAGGTCGAATGACCACACAGCAGGGCCCTCAACGCCAGGGCAGGTCCGCCGCCGGCCCCCGCACCCTCGCCGAGGAGTTGCGCGCCCGCCCCGACGACGCGCTCGCCGCCCTGCTCCGCTCCCGCCCCGACCTGCTCAACCCCGTCCCCGGCGACCTCACCCAGCTGTCCGCCCGGCTCTCCTCCCGCGCCTCGGCGCTGCGCGCCCTGGAGCGCCTGGACCGCTTCACCCTGCAGGTCGCCGAGGTCCTGGCCACCGCCCCGGACGGCACCGGCCTGGCCACCGTCCGCACCCTGCTGACCGGCCCGGCCAAGGTCAAGCCGCACCCCGGCGCGACCCCGCTGACGCCCGCCGACCGGTCCGCCGTCGCCGCCGCCCTCCCCCGGGCGATCGCCACCCTGCGCGACCGGTCCCTGCTCTGGGGCCCGGACAACGGCCTGCGGCTGGTCCTCGCCGTCCGCGAGGCACTCGCCCCGACGGCCGCCAACCCCGGCCGCACCGGCCTCGGCCCGACCCTCTCCGACGCGACCGTCGGCATGTCCCCTGCCCGGCTGCAGCAGCTGCTCGCCTCCGCCGGGCAACCCGCCACCCCGGACCCGGTCACCGCCGTCGACGCGCTCGCCGCCCTGCTGAACGACCGCGCCCGCTGCGCGGCGCTGCTCGACACCGCCCCCGAGGCCGCGCTGCGGCTGCTGGAGCGGCTGGTCTGGGGGCCGCCGACCGGCACCGTCCCGGACGCCACCCGCCCGGTCACCGCCGAGGACGCGCAGAGCCCCGTCGAGTGGCTGCTCGCCCGCGGGCTGCTGCTGCCCAGCGGGCCGGGCAGCGTCGTCCTGCCGCGCGAACTGGCCCTGCACCTGCGCGGCGGCCGCACCCACCGCGCCGTCGAGCCGGTCCAGCCCGAGCCCGCCCCGGCCGCCGCCCCGCGCGATCCACAGGCTGTGGACGGCGCGGCGGCCGGCCAGGCCCACACCGCCGTCAAGACCGTCGAGGAACTCCTCGACACCTGGGGCCTCACCCCACCGCCCACACTGCGCGCCGGCGGCCTCGGCATCCGCGACCTCAAGCGCACCGCGCAGGCCCTGGAGACCACCGAGCAGCAGGCCGCCTTCTGGCTCGAACTCGCCTACGCCGCCGGGCTGCTGGCCCCCGACGGCGAGGCCGACGAACGCTGGGCCCCGACCCCGGCCTACGACGGCTGGCTCCAGCGGGACACCGCCGAACGCTGGTCCGTCCTCGCCGCCGCCTGGCTCGCCGCCACCCGCGTCCCCGCCCTCACCGGCACCCCGGACGGCAAGGGCAAGCCGCGCGCCGCCCTCGGGCCCGAGCTCGACCGCACCCTCGCCCCGTCCGTCCGCCGCGCCACCCTCGCGCTGCTCGCCGAACTCCCGCCCGGCACCCCCGCCACCGCCGCCGAGCTCCTGCCCACCCTGCGCTGGCAGCGCCCGCTGCGCGGCGGCCCGACCGGCCCGGACGGCCACGAGCTGCGCGACGACCTCACCGCCTGGACCCTCGCCGAGGCCGAACTCCTCGGCGTCACCGGCCGCGGCGCCCTCGCCGCCCCCGCCCGCGCCCTGCTCACCGCAGAATCCGACCCGACCGAGGTGCTCGCCCCGCTGCTGCCGCAGCCGCTCGACCACGTGATCCTGCAACCGGACCTCACCGCGATCGCCCCCGGCCCGCTGCTCACCCCGCTCGCCCAGGCCCTCGCGCTGTGCGCCGACATCGAGTCCAAGGGCGGCGCCACCGTCTACCGCTTCACCCCGGTGTCCGTGCGCCGCGCCCTCGACGCCGGACGCACCGCCGCCGACCTGCGGGCCTTCCTGGAGCAGCACTCCCGGACGCCCGTCCCGCAGCCGCTCGGCTACCTGATCGACGACGTCGCCCGCCGGCACGGCATCCTGCGGGTCGGCGCCGCCTCCTCCTACCTGCGCTGCGACGACCCGTCCCTGCTGAACGAGGTCCTCGCCGACCGCCGCTCCGCCGACCTGCGGCTGCGGCTGCTCGCCCCCACCGTCCTCGCCGCCCAGGCCGCCCCGGACGTCCTGCTCGCCGCCCTGCGCACGATGGGCTACGCCCCGGCCGCCGAGTCCGCCGAGGGCGACGTGCTGATCACCCGCCAGGACAGCCACCGCACCCCGCCCCGCACCGCCCCCGCGCCCGTCCCGGACGGCCCGCCGACCCCCGACGACACCCTGCTCGCCGCCGCCATCAAGGCCATCCGGGCCGGCGACCGCGCCGCCACCGTCAACCGCCGTGACTCCACCCCCGACCCGCGCCAGCTGCCCCGCACCGCCGCCGCCGAGACCCTCGCGGCCCTGCAGACCGCCGTCCTGCTCGGCGAACGGATGTGGATCGGCTACCTCAACGCCGAGGGCATCGCCAGCCAGCGGATCATCGACCCGGTCAAGGGGGGGGTGGGGGGGGGGGCCCCCCCCCCCCCCCACCCCCCCCCCCCCCCCCCCCCGCCCCCCCGCCCCCCCCCCCGCGGGGGGGGGGGGGGCGAGGGAGC
>NZ_JBHWIR010000006.1:64511-83383 GCF_042731835.1 Kitasatospora sp. NPDC059817
ACCCGCGCGGTGACAGCCCCCCCGCGCTCACCACGCCCCGGGGCCGGGGGGCGGGCGGCTACCCCCCCGCCCCCCCCCCACCACGCCGACGAGCTCCGCACCTTCGCCCTGCACCGCATCACCGGCGTCGCGGAACTCGACGAGTAACCCCGGCGGCAGGGCCGGGCTCAGTGCCCCTGCGACTCCTTCATCTTCTCCTTGACGGCCTTGTCCGCCAGGCTGCCGATCTCCCCCTGCCCGACCGGCAGCGAGCCTCCGCCGACCTGGTCGGCGATCAGGAATCCGGGCGCGGCGAGCAGCCCGCCGGGCCCCTCCCCGATCCCCGCGAGGGCGTGCGCGGAGCCGACGGACGAGGCGGTGGCCGCGAAGGCCGTACCCATCAGGGCGAGAGCGGTGAGAACGCGCTTCGACTTCTTCATGCCCGGCTCAACGAGCGATGCGCACCGTGGTCACCCGGAGCCGTCGCCCGGGGCGCGGGTACCGGCGCGGTCGCGGTCGCGGGCGCGGTCACCCGTACGAATGGAAGAAGCCCGATCACGTTTGGAAGGGGCCCGCTCACGTTCGCCGCGCAATGCGCGACACTGGAGGGTCTGCGTCAATCCAGCCTGTCAGCCAGTGGAGGGCTTCCCCGCGTGAACGACGGACCGCTCATCGTCCAGAGCGACAAAACTCTTCTCCTGGAGATCGATCACCCCAAGGCCGCCGAGTGCCGCCGCGTCATCGCGCCGTTCGCCGAGTTGGAGCGCGCCCCCGAGCACGTGCACACGTACCGGGTGACGCCGCTCGGGCTGTGGAACGCGCGGGCGGCGGGGCACGACGCCGAGCAGGTGGTCGACGCCCTGGTGACGTACTCGCGCTACCCGGTGCCGCACGCACTGCTGGTGGACGTGGCGGACACCATGGGCCGCTACGGGCGGCTCCAGCTGCTCAAGCACCCGACGCACGGGCTGGTGCTCGCCACCACCGACCGGCCGGTGCTGGAGGAGGTGCTGCGCTCCAAGAAGATCGCCCCGCTGGTCGGCGCCCGGGTCGACCCGGACACGGTGGTGGTGCACCCCTCCGAGCGCGGCCAGATCAAGCAGGTGCTGCTCAAGCTCGGCTGGCCAGCCGAGGACTTCGCCGGGTACGTGGACGGCGAGGCGCACCCGATCGAGCTGGACGAGGACGGCTGGCGGCTGCGCCCGTACCAGGCACAGGCCGTCGAGGGCTTCTGGCACGGCGGCTCGGGCGTCGTGGTGCTGCCCTGCGGCGCCGGCAAGACGCTGGTCGGCGCGGCCGCGATGGCGCACGCCAAGTCGACGACGCTGATCCTGGTCACCAACACCGTCTCGGCCCGCCAGTGGAAGCACGAGCTGGTCAAGCGCACCTCGCTCACCGAGGAGGAGATCGGCGAGTACAGCGGGACGCGCAAGGAGATCCGCCCGGTCACCATCGCCACCTACCAGGTGATGACCACCAAGCGGAAGGGCGCCTACGCGCACCTGGAGCTGTTCGACGCCCGCAACTGGGGCCTGGTGGTCTACGACGAGGTGCACCTGCTGCCGGCGCCGGTGTTCAAGTTCACCGCCGACCTCCAGGCCCGCCGCCGCCTGGGCCTGACCGCGACGCTGGTGCGCGAGGACGGCCGCGAGGGCGACGTGTTCAGCCTGATCGGGCCCAAGCGCTTCGACGCGCCGTGGAAGGAGATCGAGGCGCAGGGCTACATCGCGCCCGCCGACTGCTGCGAGGTGCGGGTCACCCTGACCGACTCGGAGCGCCTGGCCTACGCCACCGCCGAGCCCGAGGAGCGCTACCGCTTCTGCGCCACCACGGCGACCAAGCGGCGGGTGGTGGAGGCGCTGGTGAAGAAGCACGAGAAGGACCAGACGCTGGTCATCGGCCAGTACATCGACCAGCTGGACGAGCTCGGCGAGGTGCTGGACGCGCCCGTGATCAAGGGCGAGACCAGCAACGCCCAGCGCGAGAAGCTGTTCGAGGCGTTCCGCAACAAGGAGATCGGCGTCCTGGTGGTCTCCAAGGTCGCGAACTTCTCGATCGACCTGCCCGAGGCCACCGTGGCCATCCAGGTCTCCGGGACGTTCGGCTCCCGCCAGGAGGAGGCCCAGCGCCTGGGCCGCGTCCTGCGCCCGAAGGCGGACGGCCACTCGGCGCACTTCTACTCGGTGGTCGCCCGGGACACCGTGGACCAGGACTTCGCCGCCCACCGGCAGCGCTTCCTGGCCGAGCAGGGCTACGCGTACCGCATCATCGACGCGGACGACGTGCTGTAGGGCGTGCGGCAGGGCACCCCGGCCCCGGACACCGTCGCGCCCGAGGAGGACCACGCGCGCGGCGGTGCCCGGGGCGGTGCCGCCGCGGTGTGCGTCCTCCGGGTCGTACGGGGGCCGGGACCTGCGCGGCTGGAACCCCGGGCCGCACGGGTCTAGGATCGTCCGTCTGCCCCCTCCCGAACCGTGGTACCTGCTGAAGTCGCGCAGGCAGCCGGGGGAGGCGCCGACCGCACGGCAACCGGTCGGCCGTACCCACCGTGAGCTCCATCGATCCGCTGCGCCCGGTTCCGGCGCAGCCGGGAAGGTTCGCTGTGCCCGCCACCCCCACCACCGACCCCCTCCAGCGCGAACGCGACCACCTGGCCGCGTCCCGGTCCGCGCTGCGAGCGATGCGCGAGGACGTCCAGTCGCTGGACCTGCGCGACGTGACCGGCACCTGGGTGTCCGCCGCCGTCCTCCAGAACCAGATCGAGGCCCGGATCGCCGCCCTCGCCGACCTCTCGCACACCCCGCTGTTCTTCGGCCGCCTGGACTACCTGCACGCGATCAGCGAGGAGCTGAGCGAAGGAGGAGGGGGCGAGAACTTCTACATCGGGCGCCGGCACGTCCACGACGCCGACGGCGACCCGATGGTGATCGACTGGCGCGCGCCGGTCTCCCAGCCGTTCTACCGGGCCACCCGCACCGAGCCGCTGGACGTCGAGCGCCGCCGCCGCTTCGGCTACACCGCCGGCGAGCTCACCGCCTACGAGGACGAGCACCTGAGCGACCCGGCGGAGGCGGACACCGCCTCCGCCCTGCTCGCCGCCGAGATCGAGAAGCCCCGCGTCGGCCCGATGCGCGACATCGTCGCCACCATCCAGCCCGAGCAGGACGAGATCGTCCGCTCCGACGTGACGGGCACCATCTGCGTCCAGGGCGCCCCCGGCACCGGGAAGACGGCCGTGGGCCTGCACCGCGTCGCGTACCTGCTGTACGCGCACCGTGAGCGCCTCGCCCGGACGGGCACGCTGGTGATCGGGCCGAACAACGCCTTCCTCTCCTACATCGAGCAGGTGCTCCCGGCCCTGGGCGAGCTGGACGTCGCCCAGGCGACCGTGCAGCAGCTGGTCGGGCACGTCGAGGTGCGCGGCGAGGACGACCCGCAGGCGGCCCGGCTGAAGGGCGACGCCCGGATGGCCGAGGTGCTGCGCCGGGCGGTGCGCGCGGGCATCGCGCTGCCCACCGAGCCCTGCGTGGTGGTCCGCGGCTCCCGCCGCTGGCGCGTCCAGGTGCACGAGCTCGCCGAGATCATCGAGGAGCTGAAGGGCCGCGAGGTGCGCTACGGCGCCGCCAGGGACGCCCTGCCGCAGCGGATCGCGCACACCGTGCTGCTGAAGATGGAACAGTCCGGCGAGGCCCCCGACGACCGGGTGCAGGACGCGGTGGCCCGCAACGCCGCGGTCAAGGCGGTGGCCAAGGAGTGCTGGCCGGCGGTCGATCCGGCGAAGCTGGTGCTGCGGCTGCTCTCCGACCCGGAGTTCCTGGCCGCCTGCGCGGAGGGCGTGCTGACCCCGGAGGAGCAGCAGGCGGTGCTGTGGCCCAAGCCGGGCCGCTCGGTGAAGACGGCCCGCTGGACGCAGGCCGACGCCGTCCTGGTCGACGAGGCGACGGACCTGGTGCAGCGCACCCCCTCGCTCGGGCACGTGGTGCTGGACGAGGCGCAGGACCTCTCCCCGATGCAGTACCGCGCGGTCGGCCGCCGCTGCACGACGGGCTCGGCGACCGTCCTCGGCGACCTCGCCCAGGGCACCACCCCGTGGGCGACGGCGAGCTGGCCGGACGCGCTGCGCCACCTGGGCAAGCCGGACGCCCACGTCGAGGAGCTGACCAAGGGTTTCCGGGTACCGGAGGAGGTCATCGCGTACGCCTCCCGGCTGCTCCCGGCGATCGCCCCGGGCCTGGCCCCGGCGACCTCCGTGCGCGACGCCCCCGGCTCGCTGACGATCCGCCGCCTCCCGGACGGGGAGGCCGTGCCCGCCGTCCTGGCGGCCTGCCGCGAGGCGCTGGAGCACGAGGGCTCGACCGGGCTGATCGCCGCCGACGCCCGGATCCCGGCGCTCGCCGAGGCGCTGACCGCGGCCGGCCTGCCGTACCTGTCCCCCGGCGCCGAGACCAGCGCCGAGGCCCGGCTGACGCTCGTCCCGGCCTCGCTGGCCAAGGGCCTGGAGTACGACTACGTGGTGCTGGACGAGCCGGCCGCGGTGGTCGCGGGCGAGCCGGACGAGCGGACCGGCCTGCGGCGGCTGTACGTGGCGCTCACCCGTGCCGTCTCCGGCCTGACGGTGCTGCACGGCGAGCCGCTGCCCGCGCAGCTGCACTGAGGAACCGGGCAGCGGGGGCCGGCCCCACCGGGACCGGCCCCCCGCCCGCCGCGCGCGCTCAGGCGTCGATCAAGGCCCGCCACTCGGCGACCTTGGCCGCGTCCACCGGCGTCCGCCAGCCGTCGACCCGCACCGCGCCGCCGACGTGGAAGCCGTCGAAGCCCTCGGCCCGCAGCCCCTTCAGGTGTTCGGCCCGCAGGCCGCCGCCGATCAGGATCCGCTGCCCGTACCCGGGCTCGCCCGCGCGGGCCAGGTCCGCCAGCAGCACCTCGTGCCCGGCGTCGACGCCGGCAGGCGCGCCCGAGGTGAGGAAGGTGTCCAGCCCGGGCAGCGCGCCGACGGCGGCCCGCAGGGCGGCCCGGTCGGCGCTGTGGTCGATCGCCCGGTGGAAGGTCCAGCGGCAGCCGGCCACCGCCTCGGCGACGGCGGCGGTGGCGGCCAGGTCGACGGCGCCGTCGGCGTGGAGGAAGCCGAAGACGAACTCCTCGGCGCCCTCGGCCCGCAACGCGGCGGCCCGGGCGGCCAGTTCGTCCAGGCCGCCGGGCGCGAAGCCGTCCTGGATCCGGAGCATGACGCGCAGCGGGATGTCGACGGCGGCCCGGATCCGGGCGAAGTCCTCGACGGACGGGGTGAGCCCGTCCGCGGCCATGTCGGTGACCAGTTCGAGCCGGTCGGCGCCGCCCGACTCGGCAGCCTGGGCGTCCTGGGGCGTCAGCGCGATGACTTCGAAAATTGGTCTAGACATATCAGTAGGTTGCCACATCCGGCCGGGCCCGGCGAGCACTTCGCCCCAGCCCCCGGGTCACGCCAGGCTGCGCCCCTTCCCGGAGCCCCCGCCGAACCGTCCGCCGAGCCCGTCGCCGGTCCCGATCCGGCGCACCGCCACCGCGGCCGCCACCAGGAGCAGCAGCACCGGCGCCGCCATCGGCAGCACGTGCCAGAACCCGCGGCCCTCGCGCCAGATGTTGAACAGGCCCGCGAACATCGTCAGCGACAGCACCGCGACCCCGACGGCCGCCGGCAGCACCCGGCCGCGCAGCGCGGTGAAGGTCAGCAGCAGCGGCCCGATCAGCAGCACCGCGAACCACTGCATGTCCAGCGGGAAGGTCGAGTCGCCCCAGTGCTGGAGCGCCACCAGCAGCCCACCCCCGAGGACCGAGGCCAGCGCCAGCCCGCCGGAACGCCAGGAGGCCCTGGGGAGCAACTCCGTCGGCGCCGCGGCCAGTAGCAGCGCCCCCAGCACGAACGGCATGGTGGCCACGCTGCTGTCCCCCACCCCCCAGAGGTCGAACTCCGGCGGCAGCACGACGGCCTTCGCCAGCACGAACAGCGCGGAGACGGCCTGGACCAGCGAGATGACCCGCACCGCCGTCCAGCGCCCCGTCACGACGGCCACCGCGAGCAGCAGCGCGATCACCGGCGGCGCGATGGTCAGGGCGTACGTGAGGTACGAGTCGTCCCAGGTCAGCCGATGGGCGGCCCGCTCCGCATCGCTCACCCACGGCACCAGGGCCGCACCGGCCAGCGCCCCGGCGACCATCGGCGCGGCCAGCGCGAGCACCCGCCCGGCCAGCGAGGAGCCGGTCAGCCCGAGCCGCACCCGCAGCCCGTACGCGGCCAGGTCGAACGCCTCGCGGGCGACGGCCGAGCGGCCGGCCTCCGCCGTGGTGTCGGCGAACACCGCGGCCAGCTCCTCGCCGCGCTCCCGGCGGTAGCGCGGCGGGTAGAACTGCAGCGCCGCCCGCAGCGCGGTCGAAGGCGCCCCCATCGTCGGCGTGGTCATGGGTGTGGTCATGCGAAGAACCCCCTCATCATCGACTTCCCCTCCGGCTCCGGCTTTCCCTGCAGCGCCGACAGGACGTTCGCGAGACGGCGCTCCGCCTCGGTGGCGACGGCCCGCAGCCGCTCCGCCTCGGAGGCCAGCGCCTCCCGGCCGACGCTGGTCAGCGCGTAGCTGCGCCGTGCCCGCCCGTCCACGACCTCCTCCGCGGCGACCTCGATCAGCCCCTGCTGGAGCAGCCGGTCGAGGGCGCCGTACAGGGTGCCGGTGCGCATCTTGACCCGGCCCTCGGAGATCGCGGCGATCTCCTGGATGAGGGCGTAGCCGTGTCTCGGGGCGTCCGCCAGGGCGGTGAGCAGCAGCAGCGTCGGCTCCTGCATCGAGCGTTCAGTCATACGACTACATATATCGTCAACCTACCTATAGGTCCAGTACTCCCGCCGCCCGGTCCACCACGCGGACCACGAGCGGGCTGGGAGCGGACCAGGAGCAGGCCAGGAATGGGCTAGGAGAGCTCCCCCACCGGCGCGACCACCGCACCCTGCTTGCCGCACACCCAGTGCGGCTCCGGCCCCAGCTCCGGCTCCACGCCGAGCGCGTGCGGGTCCCCGTCGGCGGCGCAGGCGGTGCACAGCGGCCAGCGCCCGTACGCCTCCAGCAGCGCGTCCTGGACGTCCTGGGCGACCAGCCCGAGCACGTACTCGGTGCCGTCCGGCCACTGTTCCAGCCACCAGCGGCGGTGCGTCACGGCCTGCTCCACCAGGGAGACGACGGCGGCGTCCGCCACGTCCCGCGCGGTGAGGTCGGCCAGGATCAGCGCCCGCGCGTTGTGCAGCGCGGTCTCGATGTCGTCGGAAGCCATCTGTCCATTCTCCGGTAGAACGCCGTGTGGGCGGCCCCCCGAAGGGGACCGCCCACACGATCAGGAACCAACTGATCCGATCGGTGTGATCAGGATCAGAAGTCCATGTCACCGCCCGGCATGCCGCCGCCGGCGGCCGCAGCGGCCTTCTCCGGCTTGTCGGCGATGACGGCCTCGGTGGTGAGGAACAGCGCCGCGATGGAGGCGGCGTTCTGCAGCGCGGAGCGGGTCACCTTGGCCGGGTCGATGATGCCCTCGGCGATCAGGTCGACGTAGGTGTTGGTGGCCGCGTTCAGGCCGTGACCGGCGGGGAGGTTGCGCACCTTCTCCACCACGACGCCACCCTCCAGGCCGGCGTTGGTCGCGATCTGCTTGATCGGGGCCTCCAGCGCGACCTTGACGATGTTGGCACCGGTGGCCTCGTCGCCCTCCAGCTCCAGCTTGTCGAAGGCGACCGAGGCCTGCAGCAGCGCGACGCCACCACCGGCGACGATGCCCTCCTCGACGGCGGCCTTCGCGTTGCGGACGGCGTCCTCGATGCGGTGCTTGCGCTCCTTGAGCTCCACCTCGGTGGCCGCGCCGGCCTTGATGACGGCCACGCCGCCGGCCAGCTTGGCGAGGCGCTCCTGGAGCTTCTCGCGGTCGTAGTCCGAGTCGCTGTTCTCGATCTCGGCGCGGATCTGGTTCACGCGGCCGGCGACCTGCTCGCTGTCACCGCCACCGTCGACGATGGTGGTCTCGTCCTTGGTGATGACCACCTTGCGGGCGGTGCCCAGCAGGTCGATGCCGGCGTTCTCCAGCTTGAGGCCGACCTCCTCGGAGATCACGGTGCCACCGGTGAGGATGGCGATGTCGCCGAGCATGGCCTTGCGGCGGTCGCCGAAGCCCGGGGCCTTGACGGCGACGGACTTGAAGGTGCCGCGGATCTTGTTCACGACCAGGGTCGACAGGGCCTCGCCCTCGACGTCCTCGGCGATGATGACGAGCGGCTTGCCGCTCTGCATGACCTTCTCCAGCAGCGGCAGCAGGTCCTTGACCGAGCCGATCTTGGAGTTGGCGATGAGGATGTACGGGTCCTCGAACGTCGCCTCCATGCGCTCCAGGTCGGTCGCGAAGTAGGCGGAGATGTAGCCCTTGTCGAAGCGCATGCCCTCGGTGAGCTCAAGCTCCAGACCGAAGGTGTTGCTCTCCTCGACGGTGATGACGCCTTCCTTGCCGACCTTGTCCATGGCCTCGGCGATGAGCTCGCCGATCTGGGTGTCGGCGGCCGAGATGGAGGCGGTGGAGGCGATCTGCTCCTTGGTCTCCACGTCCTTGGCCTGGGCCAGCAGCTGGTCGGAGACGGCGGCGACGGCCTTCTCGATGCCGCGCTTCAGGGCCATCGGGTTGGCGCCGGCGGCGACGTTGCGCAGACCCTCGCGAACCAGGGCCTGGGCGAGCACGGTGGCGGTGGTGGTGCCGTCACCCGCGACGTCGTCGGTCTTCTTGGCGACCTCCTTGACGAGCTCCGCGCCGATCTTCTCGTAGGGGTCCTCGAGCTCGATCTCCTTGGCGATGGAGACACCGTCGTTGGTGATCGTGGGGGCGCCCCACTTCTTCTCCAGCACGACGTTGCGACCCTTGGGGCCGAGCGTGACCTTCACTGCGTCGGCGAGCTGGTTCATGCCACGCTCAAGGCCGCGGCGAGCTTCCTCATCAAAGGCGATGATCTTGGCCATCAGAAGTGGTCCTCCGGGACACGGTCGACTGCTCGGACCAAGGGGTGCCCGCGACGGACGGCCCTGGTGTGCGGGGGTCCTTTCCCCTACCGCTCCCGGGGGCCTCACCGACCCGGTCCGCTGTCACTCTCACGCTGTGAGTGCTAACGCCAATGATTAGCACTCCGGGTGGTCGAGTGCAAGCCCAATCGCGATCCCGCGAGCCGTCCGGGGCGCTCCCGCCGACCCGCGCAACTCCCCGCCGGGGAACGCCGACGGGCCCGCACGACGCGTGTCGTACGGGCCCGTCGAGAAGCGAGTGGTCACCAGCCGTGGGCCGCGCCGAGCTCCTGGGGTCGGAAGGGGGTCACACCGCGGCGCGGACCATGTCCGCCTGCGGGCCCTTCTGTCCCTGGGAGATCTCGAACTCGACCCGCTGGCCCTCCTCGAGGGTGCGGTAGCCGTCCATCTGGATCGCGCTGTAGTGGACGAAGACGTCCGCACCACCGTCGACCGCGATGAAGCCGTAGCCCTTCTCCGCGTTGAACCACTTGACGGTGCCCTGAGCCATTCCGAACTCCCCTAGTGCTGTGCTGGCCCTTCACGCGCCCGCAGGTCGCGGGCCCGGGTCTGGTTTGAAGGCCGGCCCGGGGAACCCCCCCTGGGCGCAGCCGTGCACGCCGCAGTCCTCCGCCGGGGGTGCCTGACGGCGCCCTGTGAGCGGGTGATTACGTCGACCGCGGCTGAATGTATCCGGATCGACGCCCTCTGCAACAGGGTCAGCTGCGGGGAATTCCGGCACCGCGCCAAGGGGCAGGACGGGCGAAAGCGGGAGGAATTCGGCATTTCACGCCGGACATAGCGGACGGATTACTACAAATCCCCGCGGGAATTCTGACATCTGCCTGACATGTTTCACGGCCCAGGCACCCGACCGGTCTCAGCGGCCGGACGACCGTCCGGCGATTCGCGGGTGAGGATGAGGGGAAGCCCTGTTCCCAACCGAGCCACACTCTACTCCGACTTGACCCCGCCATATTCCCGCCGAAATGCGGCCGGCCGTCCGTGCGTACGGAGAACGGAATTCCGTACGCGCGAACGGCCGGTCGGACGAACGGCTCGGGCGGAGTGCCCGGATCGGGGCGCGGCTCAGCAGCCGCCGGCCACCGCCGGGATGATCGAGACGCTGGCGCCGGCCGCGATCCCGGTCGCCAGGCCCTCGGCGAAGCGCACGTCGTCGTCGTTCACGTAGACGTTGACGAAACGGCGCAGCTTGCCGGCGTCGTCCAGGATGCGGGCGGCGATCCCCGCGTGGTTCTTCTCCAGGTCGGCGATGACCTCGCCCAGGGTGGCGCCCTCGGCGGCCACCTCGGCGGCGCCGCCGGTGTAGGTGCGCAGGATGGTGGGGATACGGACGTTGGCGCTCATGGTTCTCCTAGCGGGTGCGACCCAGCGGGGTGGGGGGTGTTTCAGGCGGACGCGAGGCCGGCGTCGTGGAAGGACGCCAGGGTCGGGCGGATGACGGCGGTCATCCCGGCCCCGGCGACGGCGTCCAGGGTCTTCAGGCCGTCGCCGGTGTTGATCGCGACGGTCTCCTTGGCCGGGTCCAGCTGGCCGGTCTCCACCAGCTTCTTCAGCACGCCGACGGTCACCCCGCCCGCGGTCTCGGCGAAGACGCCCTCGGTCCGGGCCAGCAGCCGGATCGCGTCCACCACCTCGGCGTCGGTGACGTCCTCGACCGCGCCGCCGGTGCGCCGGGCGATGTCCAGCACGTACGGGCCGTCCGCCGGGTTGCCGATCGCCAGCGACTTGGCGATGGTGTCCGGCTTGACCGGGCGGATCACGTCCTGGCCGGCCTTGAACGCCGCCGACACCGGCGAGCAGCCCGCCGCCTGGGCGCCGAAGACCCGGTACGGCCGGTCCTCGACCAGGCCGAGCCTGATCAGCTCCTGCAGCCCCTTGTCGATCTTGGTCAGCTGGGAGCCGGAGGCGATCGGGATGACGATCTGCTCCGGCAGCCGCCAGCCGAGCTGCTCGCAGATCTCGTACGCCAGCGTCTTGGAGCCCTCGCCGTAGTAGGGGCGCAGGTTGACGTTGACGAAGCCCCAGCTCTCACCGGCCGGGTCGCCGATCAGCTCCGAGCAGAAGCGGTTCACGTCGTCGTAGTTGCCCTCGATGCCGACCAGCTCGCCGCCGTACACCCCGGCCATGACGACCTTGCCCTGCTCCAGGTCGTGCGGGATGAACACGCAGGACTTGAAACCGGCCCGGGCGGCCGCCGCGCCCACCGCGCCGGCCAGGTTGCCGGTGGAGGAGCAGGAGAGCGTCGTGAAGCCGAAGGCCCGCGCGGCCTCGATGGCGCAGGCCACCACGCGGTCCTTGAACGAGTGGGTCGGGTTGCCCGAGTCGTCCTTGATGTGCAGCTGCGCGGTGAAGCCCAGCTCGCGGCCCAGGTTGTCCGCCTTGACCAGCGGGGTCCAACCGGGGTTCAGGTTGGGCTTGGTGGCGACGTCGGCCGGGACGGGCAGCAGCGGCGCGTAGCGCCAGATCGAACTCGGGCCGGCCTCGATCCGGCGGCGCAGCTCCTCGGCGCCCTCGCTGCCGAAGTCGTACGCGATCTCCAGCGGGCCGAAGCACTCCAGGCAGGCGAAGCTCGGACCGAGCGGGAAGCGGGTGCCGCACTCCCGACAGGACAGCGCGGTGGCGGGGCCGAGGTCCACGGATGCGGGTGCGACAGTGTCGATAGCCATGATGGCGGAGGCCTCTCTCCTCATCTTCCCCGTGGCACGGTCGCGCCACAGGCCGGAATTGGCACCTGTCCCGCCGGGGCCTGTCGACAGACAGCCGCGCGAGAAGGTTGCCGGGACGTCAACGGGCCGTTCCCTCAGTCCCTCTGGATGAGCTTGTGAAATTGTGGTGGTGCTCAACGGCGACCCCGACGTGCAAAGGTCCGGCCGCTGTACGAAGACTGTATCCGAAGGCGTCAACCCCGAACGGGATCGTCCGCCACGCGAGATGGCGCGTCCCACCGACCCCGCCGAGGAGAGTCCCGTGCCCGCCGAACCGACCCCCGCGCTGCTCCCGCAGGCGGCGTCCTGGCTGCGCCGCCGCTCGTGGAGCGCGGTCGACCGGCCGGTGCACGCCCTGCTGGAGGCCAAGCGCCGGACCGGCCACACGGTCAGCGTGGTGCTGCCCGCACTGGACGAGGAGGCCACCGTCGGCGACATCGTCCGCACCATCCGCCGCGAGCTGATGGAGCGCCTCCCGCTGGTCGACGAACTCGTCGTGATCGACTCCGGCTCGGCCGACGCCACCGCCGCCGTCGCCGCCCGGGCCGGCGCCCGGGTGGAGTACCGCGACGCGATCCTGCCCCGGCTGCCCGCCGTCCCCGGCAAGGGCGAGGTGCTCTGGCGCTCGCTGCTGGTCACCCGCGGCGACATCGTCTGCTTCGTCGACGCCGACCTGCGCGAGTTCGACCCGGCCTTCGTCTCCGGCATCCTCGGCCCGCTGCTCACCGAACCGGACATCCAGCTGGTCAAGGCCATGTACGACCGGCCGCTGGAGACGGAGGGGGCGGTGGTCCCGGCCGGCGGCGGCCGGGTCACCGAACTGGTCGCCCGCCCGCTGCTCAACCTGCACTGGCCGGAACTCGCCGGTTTCGTCCAGCCGCTCGGCGGCGAGTACGCGGCCCGCCGCGCGCTGCTCGAACGGCTCCCCTTCCCCACCGGCTACGGCGTCGAACTCGGCCTGCTGGTCGACGCGCTGGAGACGGTCGGGCTGGACGCCCTGGCCCAGGTGGACGTCGGTGTCCGGCACCACCGGCACCAGGACGGCCAGGCCCTCGGCCGGATGGCCGCCACCATCTACCGCACCGCCCTCGAACGCCTCGACCGCACCCACCGGCTGAAGGCCTCGGCCGACCTCGTCCACCCGCTGCTGACCCAGTTCACCCGCGACCCGCAGAGCCGGGAGTTCACCGCCCACACCCACCCGGTGACCGCCCTGGAACGCCCGCCCATGCACACCGTGCCCGAGTACGCGACCCGACACTGAACACCCACCGAAAGGGTTTGCCGCTCCGGAGCCCAGGCAACGTACCAACCATGGGCGATCTCACGACCGAACGTTCGAGTGCGACCGGCACCGCCCCCGTCCTGGTGGCCTCCAATCGGGGACCGGTGTCGTTCAGCACCGCGGACGACGGCACGCTGACCCTCCGCCGCGGCGGCGGAGGCCTGGTCTCCGGCCTCTCCGCCATCGACGACCCCGACGCCGTCTGGGTCTGCGCCGCCCTCGGCGCCGCCGACCGACAGGCCGCCAGAGAGGCTCCGGACGGCCGCCTCGACCTCGCCGGGCACGATGTGGGCGGCCAGGCCGTCCGCATGCTGGACATCGATCCCGACACCTTCGCCCGCGCCTACAACGGCGTCGCCAACTCCACCCTCTGGTTCGTCCACCACCTGCTCTACGCCACCCCCACCGCCCCCGCCTTCGACGCCGGGTTCCGCACCGAGTGGGCCGCCTACCGCGCCTACAACGCCGCCTTCGCCGAGGCACTGGCCGCCGAGGCCGCCCCCGGGGCCGCCGTGCTGGTCCAGGACTACCACCTCTCGCTGACCCCGGCCCTGCTCCGCGCCGCCCGCCCCGACCTGCGGATCGGCCACTTCTCGCACACCCCGTGGGCCCCGCCCGAGTACTTCCGGCTGCTGCCCGACGACGTCGCCGAGGCCGTCCTCACCGGCATCCTGGGCGCCGACCGGGCCGGCTTCCTGACCCGCCGCTGGGCGCTGGCCTTCGCCGACTGCTGCGCCGACCTGCTCGGTGCCGAGGTCGACCGGGACGCCATGACCGTCACCCACGCCGGCCGCACCACCCGGCTCGGCGTCCACGCGCTCGGCGCCGACGCCGACTTCCTGCGCGAACGCTCCCACCGCCCGGACGTCGACGAACGCCTCGCCGCCCTCCGCGAGGCCGTCGGCGGGCGCCGCACCATCGTCCGGGTCGACCGCACCGAGCTGAGCAAGAACATCGTCCGCGGCCTCCAGGCCTACCGGCACCTGCTGCGCACCCGCCCCGAATGGCACGACCGGGTGGTGCACATCGCCTTCGCCTACCCCTCGCGCACCGACCTCGCCGAGTACCGCGCCTACACCGCCCAGGTCCAACGGCTCGCCGAGGACATCAACGCCGAGTTCGCCACCCCCGCCTGGCAGCCGCTGATCCTGCACGTCGACGACGACTTCCCGCGCTCCCTGGCCGCCTACCGGCTCGCCGACGTGGCCCTGGTCAACCCGATCCGGGACGGCATGAACCTGGTCGCCAAGGAGGTTCCGGTGGTGTCCGACCACGGCTGCGCCCTGGTGCTCTCCCGCGAGGCCGGCGCGTACGCCGAACTCGCCGAGGACGCGCTCACCGTCAACCCGTACGACGTCATCGCCACCGCCGACGCCCTGCACGCCGGCCTCACCATGCCCGAGGAGGAGCGCGCCGACCGCACCAAGCGCCTCGCGGCGGCGGCCACCGCGCTGCCCCCGCAGCAGTGGTTCCTCGACCAGCTCAACGCGCTGTGAACCAGCTCGGCCCGCTGTGAACCGGCTCGACGCGCTCTGAGCCGGCTCGACGCGCTCTGAACCGGCCCGACCGCGCGCTGCCGCCCGGCTCAGCCCGCGCCGACGGCCGCGCCGAGCGCCGCGAGCAGTTCCACCACGCCGGCCGGGCCCGCGACCACCAGGTCCGCCCGGTCGGCGAGCTCGCGCACCGGCGCGTCCCCCACCGCGCCGCTGCACACCAGCAGCCCCGCCACCCCCTCGCCGCGCAGCTTCTCCACCGCCGCGAAGGCCGCCACGTCCCCCAGGTCGTCCCCCGCGTACAGCACCGAGCCGGCCTCGCGCTCGCGCAGGAAGCCGGTCAGCGCCGCGCCCTTGTCCACCCCCGGCGGCCGCAGCTCCAGCACCAGCCGCCCGGGCTCCACCACCAGCCCGTGCCCGGCCGCCAGCTCGCCGACCGGCGCCCGCAGCAGCTCCAGCGCCTCCTCGGGCGCCGCCGTGCGCCGGGTGTGCACCGCCAGCGAGCGCCCCTTGTCCTCCAGCCACGTCCCCTCGGGCGCCCCCGCCGCCGCCAGCAGGCCCGGCAGCGCCGCCCGCGCCCCGGCCACCCCGGGGTGCACCGGCGGCGCGGTCACCTCGCCGCCCTCCCAGCGCTCGGCGCCGTAGTGCCCCAGCACCACGACCCCGGGCAGCCCGTCCAGGCCGCCGTACTCCGCCGCCAGCGCGGCCGGCCGCCCGGTCACCACCACCACGGCCCGCACCGCCGGCACCAGCGCCCGCAGCGCGGCCGCCGCCCCCGGATGCGCCCGCGCCCGATCGGGGTCCGCCACGATCGGCGCCAGCGTCCCGTCGAAGTCCAGCGCGATCACCGCCTCGCCCGGCGCCGCCAGGATCGCCCGCAGCCCGTCCCGCCCGGCAGCCGTGACCGGCACCCACTTCTCGTCAAAGCCCATGCCCGAGCCCTACCCCGCGGCCCCCTCCCGCTACCGCGCGGACCGACGGGCCTCCCGGATCCGGCGCAGCCGGTTCACCAGCACCGGGGCGTGCGCCAGTGCCTCCGGCCGGTCCAGCAGCGCGTTCAGCAGCTGGTAGTACCGGGTGGAGGAGAGCCCCAGCTCCTCCCGGATCGCCCGCTCCTTGGCCCCGGCCGTCCGCCACTGCCGCCCCTCCAGGGCCAGCACCGCCAGGTCCCGCTCACTCAGCTCACCCACCAGGACACCTCCGCCATCACTACGGAGTGTCATTCTCCCGCGTGAGCCGGACACACTGTGCGCCCTCCGGCGCCCGGCCGCCCCGGCTAGCGTCGGCGGTATGACCACGCCCAGCTTCGCCGTGCACATCCCCACCGCCGACCTCGAACCCGACCCGCTCGACCCGGCCCAGATCGTCTCCGGCACCCCGGAGGTCTCCGGCCTGGTCCTCTCCGAGTCCCCCGACGGCCGCCAGCTGCGCGGCATCTGGCAGATCACCCCGGGCGTGGTCACCGACGTGGAGGCCGACGAGCTGTTCGTGGTGCTCAGCGGCCGGGCCACCATCGAGGTCGAGGGCGGCCCGACCCTGGAGGTCGGCCCGGGCGACTGCGCCGTGCTGCGCGAGGGCGACCGGACCACCTGGACGGTCCACGAGACGCTCCGCAAGGCCTACGCCATCACGCTCCCCTGACGAGCCCGCCCCTGACGCCCCCGCCCCTGAAGAGCGCCCCGGCCCGGGTTCACCTGCGGACCCGGGCCGCCTCCTTGACCGCCGCGTCCTGCAGCCCGGCGAGCGCCTGCTTCGGGTCCCCGGTGACGGCCTGCCCGATCCCGGCCTTGATCCGGTTGCTGACGTCGCCCCAGGCCGGGTCCCCGAACGGGTAGAAGCTGGCGTTGGTCAGCCCGACCGCGAACTGCTTGAGGTCCTCGTGCTTCGGGTCGGACGTCATCTGGTTGAACGCGTCCTGGGTGACCGGCAGCAGGTTGTACTGCTCGTCGAACTTCAGCTGGAACTCGCGGGAGTAGGCGAAGGACAGGAACTTCTTGATCTCGTTCTTGTGCCCGTTGGCCTTGAACGCCATCATCCAGTCCGCGACGCCGAGGCTGCCGGTCTTGCCCACGCCGTCCTTCTTGGGGATCGGCGCCGTCCCGAAGTCGATCTTCCCGGCGGTGGCCATCCGCAGCAGCGTCGGGTGCCCGTTCAGCATCGCGACCTTCCCGGCCGCGAAGTCCTGGAAGACCGGGGTGCGGTTCATCTTGCCCGGGTCCGGATAGGTCAGCCCGGTGGCCACCAGGTTGTTCTTCAGCCAGCTGAAGGTGGCCTGGTTCTGGGTGCTGTCGATGGTGTAGTTGCCGACGTCGTCGGAGAGGCTGCCGCCGCCGCTCAGCGTCCACAGCATGGACTCGGCCGGCGCCTCCTCCGGCCCGAGCGGCAGCCCGTACGGGGTCACGCCCGGCACCTTGGCCTTGATCTTCTCGGCGTCCTGGCGCAGTTCGTTCCAGGTGGCCGGCGGCTGGGTGATGCCGGCCTGGCGGAAGACGGCCTTGTTGTAGAAGAGCACCCGGGAGGAGGAGACGAACGGGATGCCGTACTGGGTGCCGAGCACCTGCCCGGCGTGCGCGAAGGTGTCCAGGAAGTTGGCCTGGGTGTCCATCGAGAGCACGTCGGCGGCCGGGTACAGCCGGTCCGCCGCGACCTGGTCGGCGAAGCCGCCGGTCTGCAGCAGGTCGGGGGACTTGCCGGCCGCGATCATGTCGTCGACCTTCTTGCCGATGTCGGTCCAGCTGTCCACCTCGACGTCGACCTTGATGCCGGGGTTGGCAGCCTCGAAGCCGTGCGCGATCTCGTCCCAGTACAGCTTGGAGCTGGTGTCGGCGCTCTCCCCGTAGTCGGCGGCGACCAGCTTGAGGGTGACCGGCCCGTCGTTCTGCCCGCCGCAGGCGCTGACGGCGGTGAGTACCAGTGCTCCGGCCAGCGCGGTGCCGAGGACGCGGGTGGGAACGTGGGCGCGCCTGTTCAACGCGGGTACCGCCTTCAGGGGAGAACTGCGACCGGACGGGGGAATCCGGGAGGGGGGAGGCGCAACACTGCCAAACCCACCGGGCGGTGGTCCACACCACTGTGCCGAGCCCGCCGAGTAGTTATCGAAGTGCGGACGTCATTGCACGATGCGCAACAGAAGGTGAACGGAAGGCGCCCGACGCAAAGCCGCTCACACCGACCCCATCTGCGACAAAGCTCACCTACTTTGGACCAGACCAATCCGACAACTGGACTAGACCTCTTCTACCCGACCAAGGGAAACTGTCCTCCGTGAAGCACGTCATCGCACTCGATGTAGGCGGCACCGGCATGAAGGCCGCGCTGCTCGCCCAGGACGGCTCCGTGCTGTTCGAAGCACGCCGACCGACCGGACGGGAGCACGGCACGGACGCCGTGGTCGCCGCCATCCTCGACTTCGCCGCCGACCTGGCGGACGAGGGCCGGGGCCGCTTCGGCGTCGCCCCGCTCGCGGCCGGCGTCGCCGTCCCGGGCACGATCGACGAGAGGAACGGCATCGCGGTCTACTCGGCCAACCTCGGCTGGCGGGACCTCCCGCTGCGCAAGCTGCTGGGCGAGCGCCTGGCCGGGCCCGACGGAGCCGCCATCCCCGTCGCACTCGGCCACGACGTGCGCTCGGGCGGCCTGGCCGAGGGCCGGCTCGGCGCCGGCCGGGGCGTCGACCGCTTCCTGTTCATCGCGCTGGGCACCGGCATCGCCGGTGCCATCGGCATCGGCGGCCGGATCGAGGCCGGCGCGCACGGCTACGGCGGCGAGATCGGCCACGTCGTGGTCCGCCCGGGCGGACCGCAGTGCGGCTGCGGCGCCCGCGGCTGTCTGGAGACGCTCGCCTCCGCCTCCGCCGTGTCCCGTGCCTGGGCCGCGGCCAGCGGCGACCCCGACGCCGACGCGGCATCCTGCGCCGCCGCGGTGGACGCCGGGGACGACCGCGCGCTCGCGGTCTGGCAGGGCGCCGTCGACGCCCTCGCCGACGGGATCGTGCTCGCCCAGAGCCTGCTCGACCCGTCCACGGTGATCGTCGGCGGCGGGCTGGCCGAGGCCGGTGACACGCTCTTCGGCCCGCTGCGCACGGCGGTCACCGAGCGCCTGACCTTCCAGATGCCCCCGAAGGTCGTACCCGCCATGCTCAAAGACACCGCCGCGTCCCTGGGCGCGGGCCTGCTCGCCTGGGATCTGCTCTCCATGGAGGTGACCGCGTGACCACCGCGGACCGTGACCGTACCGCACTGGCCGGCGCCCGGCTGGTCCTGCCCGGCGGCGTCGTCGAGGGCGGCCGCCTGGCCGTCGAGGGCGACCGGATCGCCGGCCTCGGAGGCGAGAG
>NZ_JBHWIR010000007.1:0-2370 GCF_042731835.1 Kitasatospora sp. NPDC059817
ATATATACACTTGATTTGTCGTCGGCAGCGTCTGTTGTGTATACGACACCGGGGCACGGCCCCTCCGGCCGGCGTACGGCGCACCGCCCCGAGGCGGTGCGCCGTACGATGGTCCGTTCGACTGTTGGTCAAAGGTCTACACCAATTACCCGGAGGCTCTTGTCAAGTGCCCCATTCGCCTGGTGAGCTGTGCGCTGGGACACACGGGACAATCCCCACGCACGGGATCGTCTCCGATCATGACTCGATGAGGAGTGCGCGTTGAGCAACGAGAGCCTGGCCAACCTGCTCAAGGAGGAGCGGCGATTCGCCCCGCCGGCAGAGCTCGCCGCCGCCGCCAACGTCACCGCGGCCGCGTACGCGCAGGCCTCCGAGGACCGCCTGGGCTTCTGGGCCGAGCAGGCCCGCCGCCTCAGCTGGGCCGTCGAGCCCACCGAGACGCTGGACTGGTCCAACCCGCCCTTCGCCAAGTGGTTCGCCGACGGCAAGCTCAACGTGGCCTACAACTGCGTCGACCGCCACGTCGAGGCCGGTCTCGGCGACCGGGTCGCGATCCACTTCGAGGGCGAGCCCGGCGACAGCCGCTCGATCACCTACGCCCAGCTCAAGGACGAGGTCTCGCAGGCCGCCAACGCGCTGCTGGAGCTCGGCGTCCGCAAGGGCGACCGGGTCGCGGTCTACCTGCCGATGATCGCCGAGGCGGTCGTCGCGATGCTCGCCTGCGCCCGGATCGGCGCCACCCACTCGGTGGTCTTCGGCGGCTTCTCCGCCGACGCCGTCGCCTCCCGCATCGAGGACGCCCAGGCCAAGCTCGTCATCACCGCCGACGGCGGCTACCGCCGCGGCAAGCCGTCCGCGCTCAAGCCGGCCATCGACGAGGCGCTCACCAAGGTCGACGGCGTCGAGCACGTCCTGGTGATCCGCCGCACCGGGCAGGAGATCTCCTGGACCGAGGGCCGTGACGTCTGGTGGCACGAGATCACCGCGCGCCAGTCCACCGAGCACGCCCCCGAGGCGCACGACGCCGAGCACCCGCTGTTCATCCTTTACACCTCGGGCACCACCGGTAAGCCCAAGGGCATCCTGCACACCTCGGGCGGCTACCTCACTCAGGCCAGCTACACCCACCACGCGGTCTTCGACCTCAAGCCGGAGACCGACGTCTACTGGTGCACCGCCGACATCGGCTGGGTCACCGGCCACTCGTACATCGTCTACGGCCCGCTCTCCAACGGCGCCACCCAGGTCATCTACGAGGGCACCCCGGACACCCCGCACCAGGGCCGGTTCTGGGAGATCGTCCAGAAGTACGGCGTGACGATCCTCTACACCGCGCCGACCGCGATCCGCACCTTCATGAAGTGGGGCGACGACATCCCCGCGAAGTTCGACCTGTCCTCGCTGCGGGTGCTGGGCAGCGTCGGCGAGCCGATCAACCCCGAGGCCTGGATCTGGTACCGCGAGCACATCGGCGCCGGCAAGACCCCGATCGTGGACACCTGGTGGCAGACCGAGACCGGCGCCATGATGATCAGCCCGCTGCCGGGCGTCACCGAGACCAAGCCGGGCTCGGCCCAGCGCGCCCTGCCGGGCATCGCGGCCACCGTGGTCGACGACGAGGCCAACGAGGTCCCGAACGGCTCCGGCGGCTACCTGGTGCTCACCGAGCCGTGGCCGTCCATGCTGCGCACCATCTGGGGCGACGACCAGCGCTACATCGACACCTACTGGTCGCGCTTCGCGGGCCGCTACTTCGCCGGTGACGGCGCCAAGAAGGACGAGGACGGCGACATCTGGCTGCTCGGCCGGGTCGACGACGTCATGCTCGTCTCGGGCCACAACATCTCCACCACCGAGGTCGAGTCGGCCCTGGTCGGCCACCCGTCGGTGGCCGAGTCCGCCGTGGTCGGCGCCACGGACGCCACCACCGGCCAGGCCATCGTCGCCTTCGTGATCCTGCGCGGCGGCGCCACCGAGAGCCCGGAGCTGGTCGAGGAGCTGCGCGCGCACGTCGGCCGCACGCTCGGCCCGATCGCCAAGCCGAAGCAGGTCAAGGTGGTCGGCGAGCTGCCGAAGACCCGCTCCGGCAAGATCATGCGCCGTCTGCTGCGCGACATCGCCGAGGGCCGCGAGGTCGGTGACACCACCACCCTCGCCGACAGCACGGTGATGAGCCAGATCCAGGCCCAGCTGCCGCCGGCGGGTGGCAACGGCTGAGCCGGCCGACACGGTGAAGCGTGGGCCCCGGGGGGGGGGGCCCCCCCGGGCCCCCCCCCCCGCGGGGGGGTAAACCCCCGACCCGGGGGCCCCCGGGGGGGGGACGGGGGGGCCGGGGGCGGGGCCTGGCCCCCCCCCGCCGCGTGCGCCGGG